>NZ_KV830993.1:0-49678 GCF_001836945.1 Staphylococcus sp. HMSC062H10 | reverse complement strand
ACAAGAAGTAACATACCTAATTTCTTTTTCATAGTCACCCTCCTAAATAGTAATCTTTACGTTTTAAAATTATATACTCATGCTACTTAAAATACAAGCACTGTTTTTATAAATAATATAAAGTCGAATCATACTTTAGGTATTTACCACTTTTCGTTTTATCTAATACATGACTATTGTACAAATATGATACAGAAAACTTTATAGTATTTACGAACGTCGTAATATAAGAAAAAAGACAATCTCTATCATATTGCTAATAGAAATTGCCTTTCATATTGTCCTAATAAATTGGTATCACTTACTTATCTCAACAATTAAGACTATTTGATTTTATCTTTTAATAATTTTTCATAACTTTCATAATCATATGGATCTTCAACTTTCTCGCCATTAATAAATGCAGTTGGTGTCGTTTTTATATGATGATCTTCAGCTATTTTTTTATCTTTCTCTGCAGCTTTCCAAGACTTGCTATCTTTTGTCTTGTAATCTTTTATAATTTTATTTTCCGTCTCTTTATCTAAATGCAGTTGTTTAATATGTTTATCTAATAGTTCTTTTGTTAACCATTCTTTATTTTCATCTTGTTGGGCAGCAAATAATTGCTTTTGAAAATCTAAAAATGATTTAGGTGCATACATCAATACTGCGTGACTCGCACGCGAACCAACAATTGAGTCTTTACCTAAGAAAGCTAAATTGACAAATTGGTATTCCACTTTGTGATTATCTATATAATTTTTACGCAACTTTGGCATGACTTTTTCATCTAATTCTTTACAATAAGGACATTTATAGTCGCCATATATGACAACTAATGGTTTGCCGTTTTTCGAAGATGTCGTTGCTGATTCTTTTTTACCGCAAGCTGTTAAAATTAACATGCTCACTATAAATAATGTTAGTAATTTTTTAGTCATAATAACTCCTGTTCATATCTAGTTCGTCATATTTTCTTCATGATAATCCGCATCATGTTGTTGATAATATCGTCTCGAATCAAAATCTTGCTTATATGATACACGTTCATCACTAAAATCATATGCATAATAATGCACTTCATCATCATTACTCAAAGGTTTATAAGCTAAAATGATAATTTTATCCTTATCATAGACATAAATATTAGCATCTTTGCGTTCAAAATGATCAACACGATCACCGTTGCCTTTTTTGGCAAGTTGTTCTTGTTTTTGATTTTGAATTTTAACTGCTTCATCTATTTCTTTCACATATTTATCATTACCACATCCTGATATAAAGACTAGTAATAATAATACCGTCGCCACAAATCGCTTCAATGTTCCCACTCCTACTATCAACTTCCAACTAACTTTCAATATAATTAATACTATACACCGTCAAACATCAATGCGCTACAACTACTACCAATGCATTTAATATAAATATCCAAAGAAATAACAGTTATGTATAGTCAAAGAAAAATATATTTCATTTTCTATGTGTATTTGCAATCAGTTTTTGATAAAATAAAAAAATAGCATTATATATAAATTCAAAAATTACAGTTCAATTCAGAGAGGGATGGGATAAAATGAACTTTGTAACGTTGACTTCGGATGAGTTCAATGCGTTTACAACAAAGCATTTTTCACATTACACACAATCAGCTATTCATTACAATCATAGAGTTGATTTAAAAGGCGATGTGCATCTTGTAGGGGTTAAAGATGACAATGGCCAAGTGATTGCAGGATGCTTATTGACAGAAGCACGCACACTTAAATTTTTCAAATATTTTTATACTCATCGCGGGCCAGTGATGGATTATACAAATCAATCATTAGTAGCATTTTTCTTTAAAGCATTAACGTCATATTTAAAGAAACAAAATTGTTTATATGTCCTTATAGATCCATATTTAATTGAAAATTTACGCAATGCAGAAGGTGAAATTGTTAAGTCTTATGACAACCGAGCATTTGTTAGAACAATGGACACATTAGGCTATAAGCATCAAGGTTTTCCAGTCGGTTATGATTCAATGAGTCAAATCCGTTGGTTATCTGTATTAGATTTAAAGGATAAAACAGAAGACCAGTTATTAAAAGAAATGGATTATCAAACGAGACGTAATATTAAAAAAACATATGATATTGGTGTCAAAACTAAAACGTTAACGATTGATGAAACGCAAACCTTTTTCGACTTATTCCATATGGCCGAAGAAAAGCATGGTTTCAAATTCCGTGAGTTACCATACTTTGAAGAAATGCAAAAGTTATACGATGACCACGCCATGTTAAAGTTGGCGTATATTGATTTAAACGAGTATTTAAAAACGTTACAATTAAAGCAACAGCAACTAACAGCTGAACTCTCAGGTGTTGAAGAGGCATTGGAAGAAAGTCCTAATTCAAAGAAAAATAAAACGAAACGCACACAGCTAGAACAACAGCTGAATAGCAATAAGCGTAAAATCGATAATACAATAGAACAAATTGAACAAGATGGTGCAGTGTTAAACTTAGCTTCTGCTTTGTTTATCTACAATGAACATGAAGTTTATTACTTATCTAGTGGTTCAAATCCTAAATATAATGCTTATATGGGTGCCTACCATTTGCAGTGGGAAATGATTAAGTTTGCTAAAGCGCATCATATTGATCGCTATAATTTTTATGGCATTACTGGTGATTTTTCAGAGTCAGCAGAAGACTATGGCGTACAACAATTCAAAAAAGGATTTAACGCACACGTAGAAGAGTATATCGGTGACTTTATTAAGCCTATCAAACCTATGCTTCACAAATTACAAACATACTTAAAACATAAACGCCGTTAACAGTTTATGCTGTAACATCTAGAATATAACAAAGAACCACGCATCATGTATATGGCATCATCGCCATATTAAAACATGATACGTGGTTCTATTTGTTTATTCTTCATTAATAACATTTAAAAAACGTTTTAGTTCTTCAGTTTTTGGATTGTTAAAAATCTCTTCAGGAGCCCCTTGTTCTCCAATCATGCCTTCATGAATAAATACAATGTTATTAGATACTTCTTTAGCAAAACGCATTTCATGTGTCACAATGACCATTGTCATGCCTTCATTAGCCAAATCTTTAATAACCTTTAACACATCATTCACAAGTTCAGGATCAAGTGCAGATGTTGGTTCATCAAACAACATCACTTTAGGATTCATTGCTAGTGCTCTTGCAATAGCAACACGTTGTTGTTGACCACCTGATAATGCATGTGGACGTTGATCTTTGACATGTGTTAAACCAACTTTCTCAAGTAACTCAAGTGATTTCCCACGCGCCTCATCCTTTTTCAACTTTTTAACTGTGATAAGACCTTCCATTACATTTTCTAATGCCGTCTTATGCGGAAAAAGGTTATAACTTTGAAATACCATACCAGACTGTTTACGAACTTCTATTTGTGATTTTTTATCTTTAGATGTGTATGTTTTGCCGTTAACATAAACTGTACCTTCAGTTGGAATTTCTAACGCATTAATCATTCGTAACAACGTTGTTTTACCTGACCCAGATCGGCCAATTAAGGTTACAACCTCACCTTTGCCAACAGATAAATCAATACCTTTGATGACTTCAACATCATTAAATGATTTATGGATATTGTTCAATTGAATCATGAGCGATACCCTCTTTCAATATAAGATTCGTAGATACCTTGGATTATTGAAATAATAAAGCATACCACCCAGTACATTAGCGCAACTAACACATAAATTGTTAAATATTCATATGTTGTAGACGCAACTTCTTGAGCTTTTCTAAACATTTCAGCCACTAAAATAAATCCTAATAATGATGTATCTTTGATTAAACTTAAAAATGTATTACCTAGTGCAGGAATCGATACTCGAATTGCCTGCGGTAAGATGATGCGTTGTATCGTTTGACGATATGTCATACCAATAGAATATGCAGCTTCCGTTTGTCCTTTTGGTATAGAAATAATACCGCCGCGAATAATTTCTGAAGCATATGCACCTACATTTAATGACAAGCCAATAATGGCAGCGACCACAGGCGCCAATGTCCATTGATTATCTGCATCATTGGTTAATAATCTACCTAATTCTGGAATACCATAAAAGATGATAAATAATTGTACTATCATAGGTGTCCCACGAATAATAGATACATAGACACGTGCAATACTTCTTAAAACTTTACTCGTTGAAATGCGCATCAATGCTGTAAATAATGCAATGATTAACCCTAATACAAATGTTACGAGGGTAATTGGAATTGAATATTTCACCAAACCTTCGAGCATAGGCCCAAAAGCTTGTTTTGCAGCATCAAGTGCATGTAGTTGTTCACTATTTAGATTTAGAAACATCTTGACCAAACCATTTCTTACCTATTTTAGCTAATTCACCGTTTTCCTCGATTTTTTTCAAGCCATCATTGAATTTTTGAACTGTTTCGTCATCCACTTTTTTAGAAAATGCAAATGCAGATTTACTTTGTTCAGCGTTACCTTTGATTACCTTGATCTTAGCATTAGGTTTTTGTTTTTTATAATCCAAGTATGACAGACTATCATTAAATGTACCATCAACACGCTTAGACAATAATAAATCCATTGATTGGTTAAAGCCATCAACTTTTGTAATATCAGCACCTTTATCCTTAGCTAATTTACCATAATTAGATGTGAATGTTTGTGCTAACTTCTTACCTTTAACATCATCAAAATCTTTAATATCTTTTTCATTTTCACGAATAACTAAAACAGCACTCGAGAATGTGTAAGGCTTAGAAAATTTATATTTCTTTTCTCTATCAGGATTAATACCCACTTGGTTCGCGATTACATCAAAACGCCCTGCGTCTAAACCTGCAAACATAGAGTCCCAAGAAGTTTCGTTAAATTTAAGTTTTAATCCTTCTGCTTTAGCCACTGCTTTAATAACATCGATATCATAACCAGTTAACTTACCATCTTTATCATGGAAACTAAATGGTGCATAAGTCCCCTCAGTACCAACATTAATTGTCTTGCTATCTTTACTAGCTTCCTTGTCTTTAGACGAATTGTTCCCACATGCAGCTAATATGAAAACGAAAGCTATCACCACAAATAAAAGTCTTTTCATAGAATATATCTCCTTATTCTTATTATTCTAATCGGAATAAAAATATTTTAATCTGAATCGCCAGATAAGTCAATATGTTGAACTTTTGCTAAAAAGCGTTATATAGCTAGCAACTTATATTTATTGATGTGAATCAACTTCTTTTTTCTTTCCTTGTAACATAAATGAACAAAAGAAACTAATCACTGTAATCAATAATGCAAATAAAAATCCAGCGTGATAACCATGTAACATCGTATCAATTTTAATTTGATTCATCATCTCAATTTTGTTCATGCCATTATAGTCTGACATAGTTGGAGAAAAGTTTTTACTTGCATGAGATAAAATAGTAATTAATGCAGCTGTTCCGATAGAACCAGCAATTTGTTGTACTGTGTTTGTCATAGATGAACCGTGTGCATTCATTTCAGGTTTTAATTGATTCATTGTATGCGTCATAACAGGAATTAAACCTAAGGCGATACCAACCATTCGAATCGCATAAACCGTTGCCAACATGATTGTTGATGTTTGTTCATCCATTACAACAAAATAAGCCGTAGTAATAACAACAATCGCCATACCTACTAAAGCAAGCTTTCTAGGACCAAACTTTTCATATAAAGCACCCGAAGTCATCGACATAAATGCCATAACAATTGCTCCTGGTAATAAAGTTAACCCAGAATCTAAAGCTGAACGATGCAATAAATTTTGCACAAAAATTGGTAAAATCGTTTCCGAACCAATCATCGATACCATTGTGACACCCATAATAATGATACCAACTGTAAATTGTTTATTTTTAAATACTGCAAAATTTAATAATGGTGTTGATAGCCGATATTGACGTAATACAAATAATGCGACTAAAACAATACCACCAATCATAGATACTAATACGATAGGATTATCAAAACCTTTTTCAGAAATTGAACTCGTTCCATACAATAACCCGCCGAAACCTAGTACAGAAAAAATGACAGAAATAAAATCAATAGGTACTTTAATTGTAGTTCCAACATTTTTTATCGTTTTAAATCCAATTAAAAATGTCACAGCTGCAATTGGAGCGACAACATGGAAAAGCGATCTCCAGTTAAAATATTCAACAAGGTAACCTGAAAGTGTAGGTCCAATAGCTGGTGCTAAACCAATTACCAAACCAAATATTCCCATATATTTACCGCGTTCATGCGGTTGGAAAACATCCAAAATCGTTGTCATCATCAATGGCATCATAATACCTGCACCTAACGCCTGAATAATTCTAGCAACTAATAATGTTGCAAAGTGCGGACTCAAACCGCCGAGTAATGTACCTAAGAAAAAGATAGAAATACCCACTAAAAACACTTGTCTTGTTGTATAACGTTGTATAACAAGCGCGGACAAAGGAATAACAATCCCATTAGTCAATAAAAAAGCTGTTGTCAGCCATTGAACTTGTGTATATGAAATTTCAAAATCTTTCATAATACTTGGTAAAGCCGTCACTAATAGTGTTTCATTTAATAATCCAAAAAATCCACCCATCAGCATAGTAATAATCATCGTTAATTTTTGTTTCTTCGACATTTAAAGCTTCCCCCTCACCATCTAAAAAACGACACACATTTTTAGATATCCGGTAATTATACCCATTTTCAAAAAAATTAGCACGACTTTATTACAATTTCTTTAAAACGTAATCATTACTATTTACATATGAGTAGTTATCAGTCATAATATATTTACAAGGAGGGATAGAGATGAAATTAGATTTACAGACTGCTCGTCGTAATTTAAATAGCCCTAACATTAAAACAAGAAAGCGTGCTTTAAAGATTATTAAGCAACACAAAAGAGCGAAATAATTGTTTTAATTTGACTATATTGTATGTCTAACTATATTTTCGAGTATCCCTAGCTCGTTAATATAAGCTCTATACTTAACTATTTCCTTACATTACTTCACATATTTAAGAGCTGCATATACACTCACTCCTTGTGTATATGCAGCTCTTTTTTTATAAGTAGTATTTATCTATAACTTCTAAATCATCCGTTAATTCATAAACAAGCGGTGCACCTGTTTTAATTTCATAATTAATGATATCTTCATCTGACACATCTTCAAGATATTTAATCAATGCGCGAATTGAATTTCCGTGTGCAGAAACTAATACCGTTTGACCATCTAGCAAATATTGTGAAATATGATCTGTCCAAAATGGTATCACTCGAACTAAAGTATCTTTCAGACTTTCGGAATAAGGCATCATACGTTTATCTAAATGATTATATCGACGATCAGCTAAGTAAGCTTCACGTTGTTCTTCGGTTTCAGCAGGTGGTTTCACATCATAAGAACGACGCCAAATATGTACTTGTTCTTCTCCAAATTCTTTTCTAGCATCATCTTTATTTAAGCCTTGCAATCCACCATAGTGGCGTTCATTTAAACGCCAGCTTTTATATACTGGAATCCATTGTTGTTTAGATTCAGTTAAAATATAATGCGTTGTATCTAAAGCACGTGTTAATAACGATGTAAAAGCTACATCGATGGCAATGTTATTTTCTCTTACTTTTTCACCTGCTCTAGTCGCTTCATTAATACCTTGTTCAGATAAATTAACATCTTCCCATCCAGTAAATAAGTTTTTAGCATTCCACTCGCTTTGTCCATGACGACATAAAATTAATTTTGGCATAACTTATAACCTCTTTCCTTTAATCTTTAGGACGTTATTTCAGGGATATTTTAAGATGATTTAATCTTAGCAATTTTCTTTTCAATATGTTTTAAAATTCAATGATTAAATCAATTATCACTAGACATTAAATACATAAATCCTATTCCCCATTTTCATTTTTTAATTCATAAATGAATCAATAACCACCTAATAACAAATCATATTATACACCTTTGTCCGTCATTTTTCTAAGGTTTAAAAAATATTTTTAGGTGCACCTAAAAATAAATGTAATAAAAACGCCTCCTCAGATATTTATATATCTATGAAGACGTTTAAATACATTATAGATGGTCTGGTTCTGGGTGAACATATACTGAGGAAATACCTTTTTTGTGCAAATGATGTTCGACATTGTCACAAATTTGATGCGCTTCTACTAAGGAAAGGTTAGCATCTACAACAATTGTGACATCAATAAACACACTACTTCCATGGTAACGGCCTTTAATACTTTTAACTTCTTGTACTTCATCAACTTCTAAAATATCATTTCGATACGCTTCTAATTCAGTTTCATTGAAACCATCACTCAACATAAAAATTGCTTCTTTAAAAATACCAAAACCAGTATAAACGATTAGTAAGCCTAGCAATGTTGCTAAAATAATATCGACAATTGGGAAACCGATTTGCGTAAAAATTAATCCTATCGCCGTTCCAATGCTGACTAAACTATCTGATAAATTATCTTTGGCAGCAGAATTTAAAGAACTACTTTTCGTTCTTTTCGCTAGTCTTTGATTGACTGCAAATACAATCAACATTACAAGGCCACTGATTAAGCTGACGATAATTGTTATTTCGTTAGGTACAACGTCATCTTCTTTGAACAAACGAGGTGCATTTTGAATAACTACTTGGATACCTACAAACATAATGACAAATGACACCAATAATGAAGAAATATTTTCAGACTTCAAATGGCCATAAGGATGATTTCGATCGGCAGGTTTAATTGAAATTTTCAATCCAATAATAACAGCTAAAGAAACGATAATATCCGTCATATTGTTTAATGCGTCGGCTCTTACAGCTGCAGAGTTAAAGACAAAACCCGTGACATACTTAACAATAGATAAGATTATATATACAATTAAACTCAAATAAGCACCGCGTTGCGCCAATTTAAGATTTTCATTATGAGACATGCGTTGAACCACCTTGAATTAGTATAGTAACAACATTATGAATGATTTATTTTAAATTTACAACGTTTTTATTTTTTATAAATTTTTATAAAATTAAACTAATTTATTCATTCGCAACCCCTAAAAATATTTTTTAGCCTTTCTTCAAATTTATTTGTTAGAAAGGCTTATGCAGTTGACGTTTTACGTCCAACTGCGTTCCTCCGTCTTCTTCAAATTTATTTGTTAGAAAGGTGCCCAACCCTTCCTGCTTGTTAACTTTCGTCTCGAAAGTTTCTATGTTGGGACCCTATGCATGAGTTGCGAAGCTATCTAATGTCGTGACCTAATTATATAGAAGAAAAAGTGCCTCAGTGACAAATCAAATGAGATTTCTACTCTACCAAACTCTCTTCGAAAGACAATTTTCTCCTCTATTTATTAGCAAACTATTGCATTTCTCCATATAGTACTTTCTTACTTAAAATACGCTGAATGTTCTGAATTAAACGCTTTTTTACATAGTTAACACTAGTTAATCTATTAGTTAACATTAGTTAATAATTAGTTAATTTCCATTTGTATTCTCATGTGATAAATTCTAAAAGCATACAATAAATTTAATATGTAAAAAGAAAGGGAATACACATGAAAAATAAATATATCTCGAAGTTGCTAGTTGGGGCAGCAACAATTACTTTAGCTACAATGATTTCAAATGGGGAAGCAAAAGCGAGTGAAAACACGCAACAATCTTCAACTAAGCACCAAACAACTCAAAACAACTATGTAACAGATCAACAAAAAGCTTTTTATCAAGTATTACACCTAAAAGGTATCACAGAAGAACAACGTAACCAATACATCAAAACATTGCGTGAACACCCAGAACGTGCTCAAGAAGTATTCTCTGAATCACTAAAAGACAGTAAGAACCCTGATCGTCGTGTTGCACAACAAAACGCTTTTTACAATGTTCTTAAAAATGATAACTTAACTGAACAAGAAAAAAATAATTACATTGCACAAATTAAAGAAAACCCTGATAGAAGCCAACAAGTTTGGGTAGAATCAGTACAATCTTCTAAAGCTAAAGAACGTCAAAATATTGAAAATGCGGATAAAGCAATTAAAGATTTCCAAGATAACAAAGCACCACACGATAAATCAGCAGCATATGAAGCTAACTCAAAATTACCTAAAGATTTACGTGATAAAAATAACCGCTTTGTAGAAAAAGTTTCAATTGAAAAAGCAATCGTTCGTCATGATGAGCGTGTGAAATCAGCAAATGATGCAATCTCAAAATTAAATGAAAAAGATTCAATTGAAAACAGACGTTTAGCACAACGTGAAGTTAACAAAGCACCTATGGATGTAAAAGAGCACTTACAGAAACAACTAGACGCATTAGTAGCTCAAAAAGATGCTGAAAAGAAAGTGGCGCCAAAAGTTGAGGCTCCTCAAATTCAATCACCACAAATTGAAAAACCTAAAGCAGAATCACCGAAAGTTGAAGTCCCTCAAATTCAATCACCAAAAGTTGAGGTTCCTCAATCTAAATTATTAGGTTACTACCAATCATTAAAAGATTCATTTAACTATGGTTACAAGTATTTAACAGATACTTATAAAAGCTATAAAGAAAAATATGATACAGCAAAGTACTACTATAATAAATATTACCAATATAAAGGTTTGATTGATAAAACAGTTTTAACAACTATCGGTAGTGGCTATGGTTCATACATTAAACCTCTTGAAGTAAGCAAAGAAAGCGGGAATTTAGCTAAATCATATGCACAAGTAAGAAACTATGTAACTGAGTCAATCAACACTGGTAAAGTGTTATACGCATTTTACCAAAAACCAGAATTAGTAAAAACAGCAATTAAAGCTCAAGAAACAGCAACAACTTTCAAAAACGCTTTAACAGGCATATTCAAATCATTCTGGAAATAATCTATCAAAAATATCTTCTCTAGTTTTACATCATTTTTTAAATAATTTTCGTAATAAACCGTGATTAAAAAGAACCGTTGATTCTCAATCGAATCTGCGGTTCTTTTTTCATTTTCCATCAATTAAATGTTTCTTCGCTATTTGTCAGCTCACTTTTTTACCTGCAACTTGTTAAATAATCCTTACATCGTTAACGAATAGTTCATCATTTAGTTGAATCAGCTCAACTTTATTAACTTCAAATTTTCACAAACTATTGCGTAGTTCATTCCTCTTCCACTTCAAGCACCTTAATTAAACAACAATTCAATAGAATAAGACTTGCAAAACATAGTTATGTCGCTATATAAACGCCTGCAATCAATAAATCTTTTAAACATAACTTAATGTAAAAACATCCTTTAACAATACTAAAAATGTCTCTTCAATACATGTTGATAGTAATTAACTTTTAACGAATAGTTAATTCGAAAACGCTTACAAATAGATTATTATATATATGAACTTAAAATTAAATAGAAAGAAAGTGATTTCTATGATTAAAAATAAAATATTAACAGCAACTTTAGCAGTTGGTTTAATCGCCCCTTTAGCCAATCCATTTATAGAAATTTCTAAAGCAGAAAATAAGACAGAAGATATCGGCCAAGGTGCAGAAATCATCAAAAGAACACAAGACATTACTAGCAAACGATTAGCTATAACTCAAAACATTCAATTTGATTTTGTAAAAGATAAAAAATATAACAAAGATGCCCTAGTTGTTAAGATGCAAGGCTTCATCAGCTCTAGAACAACATATTCAGACTTAAAAAAATATCCATATATTAAAAGAATGATATGGCCATTTCAATATAATATCAGTTTGAAAACGAAAGACTCTAATGTTGATTTAATCAATTATCTTCCTAAAAATAAAATTGATTCAGCAGATGTTAGTCAGAAATTAGGCTATAATATCGGTGGAAACTTCCAATCAGCGCCATCAATCGGAGGCAGTGGCTCATTCAACTACTCTAAAACAATTAGTTATAATCAAAAAAACTATGTTACTGAAGTAGAAAGTCAGAACTCTAAAGGTGTTAAATGGGGAGTGAAAGCAAATTCATTCGTTACACCGAATGGTCAAGTATCTGCATATGATCAATACTTATTTGCACAAGACCCAACTGGTCCAGCAGCAAGAGACTATTTCGTCCCAGATAATCAACTACCTCCTTTAATTCAAAGTGGCTTTAATCCATCATTTATTACAACATTGTCACACGAAAAAGGTAAAGGTGATAAAAGCGAGTTTGAAATCACTTACGGCAGAAACATGGATGCTACATATGCATACGTGACAAGACATCGTTTAGCCGTTGATAGAAAACATGATGCTTTTAAAAACCGAAACGTTACAGTTAAATATGAAGTGAACTGGAAAACACATGAAGTAAAAATTAAAAGCATCACACCTAAGTAAACAGTTCAATCATTTTATAAAATCCTGGGACACTTCATACTTGTCTCAGGATTTTTTAACATATTGAATCAGCCTCATAACATTAAATTATTTTATCGTACATTAAATTTAATAATAACAACTGATTTTTATAAGAACAAAGTATCGCACCATAATAGATAAACAAATAATACAAATGAAGCAATTTAACTTGAAAGCTTAAATAAATATTCTCAAGTTAATAAATAATTAACTTTTAGATGGATTCATCAAAAATCGCAAAAAAGAACAATTTGCATTTTACAAACATTAATTAAAAATAAAAGCAAGACATTCGTGCAATCGGTTGCCTTAAAATGTTTACAACTGTCAACAATACCAAGGTTTTATTAACTATATTTCTCACAAAATTAGCTTTTAGCATTCCAAACAAAAAAGGTTAAATCGAACGGAATTATGGCATTTTTAACTTAATTGCAAAAAAAGTTGATAATGGTCAATTGTTAATGAACAGTTAATTATAATAACGTTCAAAATATATTATTATTTAATTAAGTTAAATAAAATTATAGAAAGAAAGTGAAACTTATGCTTAAAAATAAAATATTAGCTACAACTTTATCTGTGAGCTTACTTGCCCCTCTTGCCAATCCGTTATTAGAAAAAGCTAAAGCTGCCAATGATACTGAAGACATCGGTAAAGGAAACGATGTAGAAATTATCAAACGGACAGAAGATAAAACAAGTAATAAATGGGGCGTGACTCAAAATATCCAATTCGACTTTGTGAAGGATAAAAAATATAACAAAGATGCTTTGATCTTAAAGATGCAAGGATTCATTAGCTCTCGAACAACATATTATAACTATAAAAATACAAATCATATTAAATCTATGCGTTGGCCCTTCCAATATAATATTGGGTTAAAAACAAATGATCCAAATGTTTCTTTAATCAATTATTTACCGAAAAATAAAATTGAATCTACAAATGTGAGTCAAACATTAGGATACAACATCGGCGGTAATTTCCAATCAGCCCCATCACTCGGTGGTAATGGATCCTTTAACTACTCAAAATCGATTAGCTATACACAACAAAATTATGTTAGTGAAGTGGAACAACAAAACTCAAAAAGTGTTTTATGGGGTGTCAAAGCGAATTCATTTGTCACTGCATCAGGTCAAAAGTCAGCATTTGATAGCGATTTATTCGTAGGATACAAACCACATAGCAAAGATCCAAGAGATTATTTTGTTCCAGACAGCGAATTACCACCTCTAGTGCAAAGTGGTTTTAACCCTTCATTTATCGCAACAGTATCTCATGAAAAAGGTTCAGGCGACACGAGCGAATTTGAAATCACTTATGGAAGAAATATGGATGTCACTCATGCCATTAAAAGATCAACACATTATGGCAACAGTTATTTAGATGGTCACAGAATCCATAATGCATTTAAAAATAGAAACTACACTGTGAAATATGAAGTCAATTGGAAGACTCACGAAATCAAAGTGAAAGGACAGAATTGATATGAACATGAATAAATTAGTCAAATCATCCGTTGCTACGTCTATGGCATTATTATTACTTTCTAATACTGCAAATGCTGAAGGCAAAATCACACCAGTTAGCGTCAAAAAAGTAGATGATAAAGTTACTTTATACAAAACTACAGCTACAGCAGATTCAGATAAATTCAAAATTTCACAGATTTTAACATTCAATTTCATCAAAGATAAAAGTTATGATAAAGATACTTTAGTGCTTAAAGCTGCAGGTAATATTAACTCAGGTTATGAAAGACCAAATCCTAAAGACTACGACTTTTCAAAAATATATTGGGGTGCAAAATACAATGTGTCTATCAGTTCACAATCTAATGATTCGGTTAACGTAGTAGACTATGCACCTAAAAATCAAAATGAAGAATTTCAAGTTCAAAACACTTTAGGCTATACATTCGGTGGTGACATTAGTATCTCTAATGGTTTATCTGGCGGACTTAACGGAAACACTGCTTTTTCTGAAACAATCAATTACAAACAAGAAAGTTACAGAACAACTTTAAGTCGCAACACAAATTATAAAAATGTCGGTTGGGGTGTAGAAGCACATAAAATTATGAATAATGGTTGGGGGCCTTATGGACGAGATAGCTTCCACCCAACATATGGTAATGAACTCTTCTTAGCTGGCAGACAAAGCAGTGCATACGCTGGCCAAAACTTCATAGCGCAACACCAAATGCCATTACTATCAAGAAGCAACTTTAATCCAGAATTTTTAAGCGTGCTATCACACAGACAAGATGGCGCTAAAAAATCTAAAATTACAGTAACTTATCAACGTGAAATGGACTTATACCAAATTCGTTGGAATGGCTTCTACTGGGCAGGCGCGAATTATAAAAACTACAAAACAAGAACATTCAAATCAACATATGAAATCGATTGGGAAAATCACAAAGTGAAATTGTTAGATACAAAAGAAACTGAAATCAATAAATAGGTACAAAAACACGGTCGCCCACACTAATTGTGACGACCGTGTTTTAATTTTGTTAAATTCACCTTAGTAAGACTGCCATTCTTTTTCTCAATGTGAGATATAAAGGAATAGCTACAATTAAAGTGAATATTACGCCTGGAATCGCGTTTAATAACACGACCCACACAGGTAAATTTAAAATGACCGATAGTATCAACCTTGATACCAAGCTGCCTAATACACTTGCTAAAACTAATGATAGTACATTTATTTTCAATAAATAAACAACTGCAATAGCTATAACTCTAAATATAATAGAAATAATCACATTAATTGGATTAAATACGCCAAATATCAGCAATAATACGCTTGATAAAAGCCCACCTAAAAAGTACTTTTTAATTCCAAAGAAAGCTAATATTAATAATGCTGCCGGTGCAGATAATTGAAAATCTAATCCTGGTATAATGGATGGTATTTTCAAAACTGCCAAAATGGTTAAAATCGCAGCAATGACACTAATTTGAGTAATATCTTTTGATGTCATACTAAAACCCCTATACCGTTTCATAAACAACTTGCTTCGGTGTGCTTTCTAAAAATGATATGTAATGATTTAAATCAATACGATCGTCCACAAATATTATTCTGCCTCCATATCTCGTATTAACTGGTTTAATATCAAATAATCGATGGTAACCAATTTTAGCAGAGGCAAAATAACCTGTCGTATACGTTAAGTCATCGGACACGCAAAGTTCTCCTTTGACATACGGATGCGCATTGATACAACTAGCAATTGCTAAGGCATCAGTCACTCTTTCATTAAGATCACCTTTATTATTTATATCTTCAAACGAAAAATGTGTTGCCCTAATCCCCCTTTGTCCAAATGAATCTAAACGTTTACCAGATATAGCAGATAGAATAATAGCTCCTGTATAAACCGTTTCATTTTTAATATATGTCATCCCTTGATTTAGCGCTTGTTCAGTGACACCACATTCTTGTGTTAAATTTTGGAGATTTGCTTTATCATCCTCAATAATTTGTAATGCTTTTATTTGTTGAATCGGTTCCATGATTTTTTGTATTTTTATATTGAGAAAATCTGGTTGCCCATTTTCATGAAAAAAACCTTTATTATAAAACCTTTGTACCGTCTGTTCTATTTTGTCAAACTCACAAATCGTTTCAGCACCACTAATATGAACATCTTGATTGCTAGAACGCATTTTTATACTATACATGACGATCACCTCAATCTTCTTGATGCAAAATTTCAAACAACCTATCTATATCTTGTTCAGTATGAAAATATGACAATGATATTCTTAACATTGGCTTAGTCACAGTTGGATACCTTAAATAACTTGTAAACACATGATGCTTTAATAATATTTGATGAATGTTCTCAGCCGCTTCTATGTCATCAAACTCAATAAACTTAATCGGCGAGTTTGAACTATTATAATTAACATTGAGTGATTTTAACTTTTGGTTAAAATATTTACTCAAACTATTTAATTTAGTGCGTCTATCATCAGCATTTATTAACTTTTCAATATTTCTTTTTATAAAATACAAATTATAAATTGGCAAACTACTTGAGTAGATAAGTGGTCTACCGTGATTAATTAACATATCCTTCACATCATTTGAACTTAAAATCACACCCCCGTATGCACCACATGCTTTAGACAAACTAGAAGTGAGTATATCTACGCCTTGATAATTCGAGTAATTCTCTATTCCAAAACTATGTGAAACATCGAGTATCAGTGTTGCGTTATATTTATGTTTTAATGAGACTAATTGACCAATATCCACAACGTCGCCATTCGTTGAAAATACACTATCAGATATGATTATTTTTTGTATATTTTGATTAGGGCATTCCGCTAACCTTTTTTCTAAATCAGCAATATCTAAATGCTTATATATCACTTTTTCTAAACCACTTAACTTAATACCGTCAATAATACTCGCATGATTTTCTTGATCTGAAAACACGACACAATTTGTATTTTTGAAAATATTAAATAACGTCAAATTAGCATCATAACCACTATTTAAGATGGTACATGCACTATATCCGAGCCAACCTGCTAACATTGTTTCAATCTCTTCATAAGCTGCCGAACTTCCACTAATTAATCTTGAACTTGATAAGTGATAACTATACTTCCGCATAAATTTTTCGAAATCATTCTTATCAAACGCTATTTGACCTAATCCTAAATAATCATTAGATGTATAGTTCGTACATCGTTGATTTTCTACTTCAATATACTGTCTATCTATATACCCTACCGTTTTAAGAGACCGATATAACCCTTTCTGTTGTAATAAATCAATTTGCTCTTGAAACATCATTCTTGTTTTCCTTATTTTCACAAGTGCCATAATCAATTTCAAAGCCCAAATCATTAATCATATCGTAGTCTAATTGGTTCGGTTGTCCACCAGTAATTAGATAATCACCGACAAATATTGAATTCGCCGCTTTTAATGCTAATGGCTGTAACGAACGTAAGTTGACCTCTCTTCCTCCAGCAATACGAATTTCTTTCGTAGGATTGATTAATCGGAATAATGCTACGATTCTTAAACATTTCATTGGTGTTAAATCATCCATGCTTCCAAACTTTGTGCCTTTGATTGGATGTAAAAAATTAATCGGAATACTGTCGGCATCCATTTCTTTCAAAGCAAATGCCATATCAACAATATCTTGATTAGATTCTCCCATACCACAAATCACGCCTGAACATGGTGATATATTATTCGCTTTCATTAGTTCTATCGTATCTGTTCTATCTTTATAACTATGCGTTGTCACGACGTTATCATGGTAATTTTCACTTGTATTAATATTGTGGTTATATCTGTCTACACCAGCTGACTTAAGTTTCTTAGCTTGTTCGTCATTCGTTAATCCTAAACATGCACATATTTTCAATTGTGGGTGTTGTGACTTAATCGTTCTTACTGTATTACTAATGTGATCTACCTCTTTATCACTTGGGCCTCTACCACTCATAACAATACAATAGGTACCAATATGATTGTCATGTGCCACTTTCGCACCATCAATAATTTGTTCTTCTGGAATTAAGGCATATCGCTGTTTTTGTTTAATATCTCGTGATTGTCCACAGTAACCACAGTTTTCAGGACATATCCCACTTTTGGCATTTAAAATCATGTTTAATTTTACTTTTTTACCGAAATAATGTTTTCTTAAAATATACGCCTCATTTAATAAATCTAAGGTATCAATATTAGTATCCTCATAAATTTTCAATACAGTCTCTTTTGTTAATTGTTCCCCTTGTAATATGCGTTTAGCCAAATTCATATTAACACTTCCTATCTAAAATGTTATGTACTGCCTTTTTAAAAATACGTACCATCGTTTTCACTTCTTTATTTGACATACTTAACAGTGGCACAAACGTAATGACATTTTCTAAATTTCTAATCATTAGCCCGTTTTCTTTACAATTACGTACAATACGTTCAACTTTTTCAATTTCTAACGGCGTTTTACTATCTTTATCTGTAACTAATTCAACGCCAAACATTAAGCCTCGTCCTCTTACATCACCAACATTTCGATGACGCTTCAGCGCATGTAACTGTTTCTCAAGTGTTGATGAAGTCGTTTCTATATGCGACAATAACTTACATTTTTCATAAAGTCTTATATTTTCTAAAGCAACCGTACAAACGATTTGATTTCCGGTGTATGTATGACCATGGAAAAAGGTATTCACACCGTGCGAATCACTTAAAAATGCATTGTATATTTTTTGAGATGTCAATGTAGCTGCAAGTGGTAAGTAGCCACCTGTAATCGCCTTACCTAAACACATAATATCCGGTTGAACATCTTCATGATTACATGCAAACATCTTTCCAGTTCTTCCAAAACCAACTGCTACCTCATCACAAATTAATAAGACATCGTATTTTTTGCACAATTTCTCGACTTCTTTCAAAAAGCCTTTAGGATGAACAAACAAGCCTGTCGCACCTTGAATCAACGGTTCCAATATAAACCCTGCGATTTCATCATTTCTTTCAATTAGAATTTGCTCTATATTCGTTAAAATAGCTGTCATCATTTCATTTTCAGTATCGTAATTACTGCGATAGAAAGATGGGCTTTCTACTTGAATATTCTCAAATATTAAGTCTTTAAATATTTTATGAAAGGTCTTGATACCACCAACACTTACCGCACCAATCGTATCGCCATGATAGCCGTGATTTAGTGTTATGAACTTGTTTTTCTTGGCATATTTTTCTCTATCAATATTTTTCCAATACTGATATGCCATCTTTATTGCGATTTCAACAGACGCACTGCCTGTATCAGAATAAAATACTTTTCTTAAATTACTTGGCGTGATTTCGATTAATTTTTCCGCAAGTTCTATTGACGGAATATTTGATGATCCTAGCAGCGTAGAATGGGCAATTTTATTGAGTTGCTTTTTAATTACCTTATTCAAGTACTTATTATTATGACCATGCACATTGACCCACAAGGATGCATAACCATCTAAATATTTATTGCCATTCGTATCGTAAAGGTAACTACCCTTTCCTTTTTCAATGATGATTGCTTCTTCTTTGCTATATACACCCATTTGTGTAAATGGATGCCAAACATATTCTGAGTCTTTTTGTTTAAGTTGTTGTGTGTAATTCATTTTTAACTCCTATTAATTGTTTTAAAAATGCTTCTGAGAAATTTTCATACGTGGCATGTTCTTCAAATGTATAGACTGTTTTATTTGTTAATTTTTCAATCGTCATTTGATTGTCTTTTTCAATATAGCTGTCTGTATAGCGATTCATGATTAAAAAATTATTCACCGATACATTCTGATTAACATAATCTTGGTGAACAATGGCATCGCTAATAGCACCTAATTTTGATGGCAACACACTGATGACACAATCTGCACAATCATTGATTAGATCTTTAGTCATGTAGAAATCATCTGTATCTTCATATATTGGTACGCCAATTCCCCCAGCACCCTCAACTAAGATAAAATCAAATTCCTTATCTAAAACTTTTACCTTATCTAATACACGCTGCTTATTTAGAAAAATTTGATCTGCCATTTTAAATGCAAGGTGTGGTGATACAGGTTGCTTAAAAGTATAAAGTGACGTTATGTCATAGCTTAAATCACATTCATTTTTAAATACTTCTAAATCTGGAAACGTCCCGTCTTGGCGTTCCTCAGTTTGAAATGGTTTAAAAACACAAACACGATGACCACGTCTTTTCAAAGCATGGTATAAATGCTTTGTAACATAGGTTTTGCCTACATCAGTATTCGTACTTGTAATAAAAATCCTCATAAAAAATAAGCACCTCAATCCAAATGTAAACTTTTATAATTAATAAGTTTACATTTAAGGCGTGTGTTTTTCAAGAAAACATAAATTTAAACTTCTCAGTATAACTATAAATTTTGGCAAAATTTTGACCTTGCTATTGAAATGACTAAGGCTTCTTACGAAATTCGGGCAGATATAAACAGCGATTCGATAAAATATGTCAGTTAAAATTAATAATTGCATTATTTCTTAATAAAAAGACTTCCTAGCTTTACCATGTTGTGAAACAATCCATTAATTGTAATATTACGTTGAGCGCCTTGTTCATCAATGCTATAATTAGTTACATAATAAATTGAACATCTAAATACACTAAATCCCCTCACTATTGCCCTAGTGATGGGATTTATTTTGCTGTTGATTATCTATCACCCTTTTTATTTCCAAATTCTGATTCCATATTAAACTATTATTTATAATTTCCAGCCTGCTGATTTACTTTTTATTCTTATAAAGTCTTGATACATTCCTGGTTTTCGAATTAATTCATCATGACTACCTTTTTGAATTATTTCACCTTCATTGAGCACTATAATCTGATCTGCATTTTTAATAGTTTCAAGTTTATGTGCAATTGTAATTACTGTTTTGCCTTTACTTAATTCATTAATTGCCGTTTGAATCAGCTGTTCGTTTTCAGGATCAATACTTGCTGTTGCTTCATCTAAAATAATAATTGGTGCATCTTTCAAAATTGCCCGCGCGATAGAAATTCTCTGTCTTTCTCCACCAGATAAATTATTGCCTTTTTCATGTAATACTGTTTTATATCCATCAGGTAACTTCATTATGAAATCATGACAACATGCCTGTTTTGCTGCACGAATGACTTCTTCTTCCGTCGCATCTGGATTACCAAATAATATATTATTTTCAATCGTGTCATTAAATAAATATACCTTTTGAAATACTGCACTAATTTGTGACATCAGCGAACTTAATTTCAAATCTTTAATATCAATACCACCAATACGTATAAATCCATCATTAACATCGTAAAAGCGTAAAAGTAAATGACATAAAGTAGATTTTCCACTTCCAGATGGCCCGACGATAGCTGTTGAAGTGTTTGCAGCAATGTCAAAACTTACATTCTTTATCACCTGTTTGTCATCATATGAAAAATTCACATTTTCAAAAGCGATATCATCATTTTCAATCGTTAAATCTTTTCCCTTCTTATCTAACTCTGGCGCACTTTTTATCTTTTCAATGTCTTCTAATGTCATATCAATTATTTCGAGTACGTGTGCTGCACTATTAATATTTTCAACACTATCAAAAATTACAAATGAAAAAATTGAAATCATAATGAATGTAGGTAAATCAATACTATTATGTATAAATAATAAGCACGCAACTAACACAATTAATATCGAAGTAACTTTCAAACTAAGTAAATGTAGTAAATTAAATGGAATGTACTGCATTTCAATTTTTGTATTAACACGTTTACTCTCATTAACAGCTCGATTAAAACTTCTAAGACTTGCATTTTCTTTCGAGAATGATTTAATCACTTGAATGCCACGGATAACTTCTACCACTTTTTCAATTAATTGATTTTGTGCATAATGATACGTTGGCGCATTTTTTTTACTCTTGTTTTCCAATAATTGAATAGTTAAAAATGATAATAATACACCAATGCATGCTAATAATGCTACTTGCCATGATACGACCAATAAAGACAAGATAAGTACTGAAATTAATATGTATCCATTAATGACAATATCCACCATTTTCATGGCAAAGTTTTCTAGAAATGTTAAATCTGTAGTAACAATAGTTGTTAACTCATTTGAGTGATGCGTATTAAAATATCCTAAGGGAACGTTTTTTAATTTATTACCAATATTTAAACGTTCATTCGCACTCATTTCATAAGCAATACTTTCCTGATTTTTACTTTTCAAATATGCTGTAATAAACCGACCAAGTACTAATATAATCATGATGATTACAACATTAAAAATATCTTTTCCATATATAGATTTATGAGATACTACATTATTAAATATTTGTGAAGCCAAAAAAATAGGCAGTGCAATAAATATTGCATTTAAAAATGACATGATAAATCCTAAAATCATCCTTGTTTTATATGGCGATACCCAATTTAAAATCTTAAATGTAATCCTAAACATGTTTAACCTCCTTTACTCATCAACTTAATTACTTTCGGTATTGATACCTCAGTCTTTTGTATGCATATGCATATCCCACATATTTTTGTAATGAGCTTCTAATTTTAGTAACAATTGATGTGAGCCTTTCTCCAAAATTTGTTGATTACCTAATACAATAATTTGATCTGCATGTTGAATCGTAGATAACCGATGTGCAATAACAATCAATGTTTTATCCTGCGTCAACACATTTAATGCTTCTTGAATTTTTTGTTCACTATCTGGATCGACATAAGCAGTAGCTTCATCTAACACGATGATAGGTGCATCTTTTAATATCATTCTTGCGATAGTGACACGTTGTTTTTCTCCACCTGATAACTTATCGCCAACTGAACCTACATTCGTATCGTATCCCTCTGGTAACTTTTTGATAAATTCATGACATTGTGCTAACTTGGCAGCTTTTACAACCGCATCATCACTAGCCTCTGGATTACCTAATTTAATATTTTCTTTAAAAGTAAGATTTAATAAGAAGTTATCTTGTCCTACATAACCAACTAATTCGTTAAGTTGCTTTGGTTCTATATTTTTTATGTTTACATTACCAATCGTGATTTCTCCAGTCGTTACATCCCAGTACCTTGATATGAGCTTAGCTATAGTTGACTTACCACTACCAGATTCCCCAACAATCGCTGTAAAATGATTTTCTGGTACCGTAAATGATAGATTCTTAAAGACTCTTTCGTCCTTATCATTTGTATATGAAAAGCCAACATTATTAAAAGCAATTTCATAACTTTGAGGTTCCATAAATCGTGATGACAATGCTAACTCTTCTAAGATTAATATTTGATTTACTTCAGTTAATGCGTATTGGATTGATTTTAAATGATTCACATAATTAGTAAAATTCTTAATCGGTGCTACTACACCTAAAGATAATACGATGCATAGGAAAAATTCCGCATAGTTTAATTGGTTGATAGATATCAAATACATGCCGACCGGTAAAATCCCTAAAAATGTTGAAGGTAATACACTAGCTCCTAAATTCATATACCCCCATGTATTTTTAAACCAATTTAAAGTATGTATTTTATAATTATCTACTGCATCTTGATATTTTTTATACGAGCTTTGAGATTGATTAAATGTTTTAATTACCTCAATACCTTCAATATATTCAACAATGGCGCTATTCATATAATTATTCGATTGCATTTGTTTTGCATATGTCTCATTAAATCCAGACATTAATTTGTTAAAGGCAAACAACGCAATTGGTATAGTTACTAATAAGGCACAAGCCATACGCCAATCAATAAGCATTATGTATAAAAAGATAGCAGCTGACAAAAGTAAGTTTCCTATAACTTCAGGAATCATATGTGCTAAAGGTAATTCTATTGTTTCGACCTTATCGACAAATATATTTTTTAATTCACCGATTTTCTTAGACTCTACTACCCCTAAAGGTAGATGCATTAATTTTCGAGCTAATTTTTTACGAATTTCAGATAAAATTTCATATGCCGTAATATGTGATAGCATCGTTGACGCTCCAAAACAACACACTTGTGAAATATAAGCGATTAAAGCAATAAAGGTATAAACCATAATCGAATTAATCGTATATGCATTGTTAATCATCATTAAAATAATTTTAAAGACTGCCCAATATGGAACTAATCCAGAAAAGACACTGATGATAGACAACAAAATTGATAACATAATTTTCCATTTACTATCAGAAGCAAATCCGCTGAGTATCTTTATCCAATTTGTCTGATTGTTCATCGTATATGTAACTCCTTTCAATTAATAATCTAAATTAAGCCGCTTATATTATTTATTTCACTGGATGATATACATAATATAAATTTGTTATTTGTTAAAAATTAATACTTATTACAAGTACATCATATATCAGTTGATAACGATTATCAATGTCACATGGATTTGTGACATATTTCTTTTAAAAATTCACAAGGTTATGGGGTAGAAATGATAAAGAGCTACTAATGATTTATTATGTAGTGGTTCTTTATCCTTAGCCACAGCTAATATGTACTTAAAAATAGGAATATATGAGTAAAACTCATGCATAAGAAATACTCTGTGTTGGGGCCCGCCCCAAGCTCTCAATAATTGATTATTCTCTTTATCTAATGATCCTATAACTCAACTATTAAATCATTTTCCAAAATACTTAATTCTAATATAATTAAATTCATTAATTGTAATATTGTGAAAATACATTGCACACCTTGTTCATCAATGCTATAATTAGTTACATAATAAATTGAACATCTAAATACACCAAATCCCCTCACTACTGCCATAGTGAGGGGATTTATTTAGGTGTTGGTTATTTGTCACCTTTTTTATTGTTGCGCGTTCGTAACCAATGTGCAAAAAACGCAACAAGACAGCCGCTTAAAGCTGAAGTCATGATGTCAATTAATAAATTGAACATCCGTCATACACCTCCTCTCTGCGTTAAAGTAACGCCCGAGATGTTAGGCGACCATTATATTATATCATTTATTTATTATATTTCACGCAATATTAAAGTTCGAGTAAAGCGTTTTTTAGTGGTTTACGCTACTTTAATTACTATCTTTTAAAATCCATTTAGATAATACAAATGTGATGGGTATCGTAATAATTAAACCAGCAAATGGTGCAATTTCTGCTGGCAAATTTAGCCAGGATACAAATACATATAATAAAACTGTTTGTAAGCTTACGTTGACAATCTGCGTAATTGGAAAACTAATGAATTTTCTCCAAGTAGGTTTTACCCTGTAAACAAAATAACAATTCAAATAATACGAAATCACAAAAGCGACTATAAATCCGGTAATATGACTAATCATATATTCAATGTGTAATAATTTTAACAGCAATAAATAGACAACATAATAATTTAACGTATTAATACCGCCAACAATGATAAATTTTAAAATTTCAGCATGCGTTTGTGTTAGTTTCATATGTGTAACTCCTCAACATCAAAATATATGTATAACTGCGTTCTCCAACATACTCGAATATGCGAGCCAATCCGCTTCTCTTCAAATATACTTATTTCAGTTTTTATACCCTTTCACAGCAAATTTAGTCTCTTTCCCCTCATCCTTATACGACATTATAATGTAACTGATTTATCGCGCGACTCATTAGCACTATAGAGATTACTTTAGTTCACTAGTAATTTTATATACAATAAGAGCGACAACAGTAATGAGAGGATGTCTACTATGCAATTACAAAAAATTGTCATCGCTCCTGACTCATTTAAGGAAAGTATGACCGCACAGCAAGTTGGCAATATTATAAAACAGGCATTTACTAATGTTTATGGGAATACCCTTCATTATGATATCATTCCGATGGCTGATGGTGGTGAAGGTACCACAGATGCTTTAATGCATGCAACAGGTGCTACTAAGTATACAGTCATCGTTAATGACCCTTTAATGCGACCTATTGAAGCATGTTATGCACGCGCAGACGAACAACAAATTGCAATTATTGAAATGGCAGCAGCGTCAGGTTTGGATTTATTAGAAAAAGAGGAACGTAATCCTTTATACACATCATCATATGGTACCGGTGAACTAATTAAAGATGCATTAAATCATGGTGCTAAGACCATTATTTTAGGGATTGGTGGCAGTGCAACAAATGATGGTGGTACAGGTATGCTAAGTGCACTAGGCGTAAAGTTTACTGATGTAAACGGGGACTTATTACAAATGAATGGTGCTAATCTTGCTCACATTGCACAAATCGATATAACCAATCTAGATTCGCGATTAAAAGAAGTGACCTTTAAAGTGGCCTGCGATGTTTCAAATCCTTTATTGGGTGAAAATGGTGCTACCTATATTTATGGTCCTCAAAAAGGTGCTGATGCAAAGATGATACCAAAGTTGGATTTCGCAATGTCGCATTATCATGATAAGATAAAAATGTGCACAGGAAAGTCCGTTAATCAAATACCAGGTTCTGGTGCAGCTGGCGGTATGGGCGCAGCATTATTAGCGTTTTGTGAGACAACTTTAACAAAAGGTATTGATGTCATCTTTGACATTACAGATTTTCATCAAAGAATTAAAGATGCAGACCTCGTTATTACTGGAGAAGGACGCATGGATTATCAGACCATCTTTGGCAAAACACCCGTAGGCGTTGCGTTAGCTGCAAAACAATATCATATTCCTGTCATCGCGATTTGTGGCAGTCTAGGCGAAAATTATCAACATGTTTACGATTTCGGTATTGATAGTGCCTATTCTATAATCTCTTCACCTAGCACTTTAGAAGATGTCCTACAAAATAGCGAACAAAATTTATTAAACACTGCAACTGACATTGCTCGTATTCTGAAATTACAATAATGTCAAAGTAAATCATCAGCTTTATTATTTGCAGTTAAAACTTGGATGAGGTGAAACCCATGAAAAGAACTGATAAATACCGTGATTCATATCAATACGACAATCAAAACCAAAATCATCGTCGTCAATCTGAAGACGCATCGTATAGACAACAATATGCTAAAGGCGATCCTGAAGAACACCCGGAACGATACTATAACGGTAGAGATTATCGAAGAGAACAAATTCTTGAAGAAGAAAACGAGAAATCCCGCCGTTCAAAAAAGTGGTTATATATCATTATTGCCATTCTCTTAATTATTGTCGCTATTTTTGTCACACGCGCCTTACTTAACAATGATAGCGATAAAGTTAGTAATGACCCTAAAGTCTCTCAAAATTATAAAAAACAAGTTGAAAATCAAGACGGCCAAATTAACCAGCAAGTCGATAATGCTAAAGAAAATATTAAAAACAACCAAAAAACTGATGACATTATTAAAAATTTACAAAATCAAATCGACAACTTGAAGCAGCAAGAACAAAACAAAGCTGATTCTAAGCTAACTCAATTTTATCAAGACCAAATCAACAAATTGACAGAGGCAAATAATGCACTTAAAAACAATGCAAGCCAAGGTAAAATTGAAAGCATGTTAAATGATATTAATACAAAATTCGACAGTATTAAATCTAAATTAGAAAGCTTATTTAAAGATGACAATGGTGGCGCTAATTAAATATTAAACCTGCTTTTGATGATAAACATTAAGTCCTATACTTTATCTGTATCACTACGTTATTAATGATGATACATTGCGAGTATAGGACTTTTTATATAAACTTATATTCTAACTACATACAAATGCACATAAAACGTATATAATTTACATAATTATATAAATTAAGGAGTCTGTTTATGCAATCTTCGAGTTCCAAAACGAAGCAATTTTCATTTTTATTGTTAATCACGTTAGGTGTCATGACAGCTTTTGGCCCTCTAACTATAGATATGTACGTACCATCATTACCTAAAGTGCAAGGTGATTTTGGTTCTACTACATCAGAAATTCAATTAACATTATCATTCACAATGATTGGTCTTGCACTAGGCCAATTTATCTTTGGACCTTTATCCGATGCTTTTGGTCGCAAACGCATTGCTGTATCCATTTTAATCATTTTCATTTTGGCATCAGGTTTGTCTATGTTTGTTGATCAATTGCCATTATTCTTAACTTTACGATTTATTCAAGGTTTGACAGGTGGTGGTGTCATCGTTATTGCCAAAGCCTCTGCTGGTGATAAATTTAGTGGCAACGCACTCGCTAAATTTTTAGCATCTTTAATGGTAGTTAATGGCATCATCACTATTCTTGCACCATTAGCCGGTGGATTAGCTTTATCCGTAGCAACATGGCGTTCTATTTTTACAATTTTAACAATTGTGGCACTCATCATTTTAATTGGCGTCGCTTCTCAATTACCTAAAACATCTAAAGATGAATTAAAGCAGGTGAATTTTAGTAGCGTCATTAAAGACTTTGGAGGTCTTTTGAAAAAACCAGCATTTATTATTCCAATGTTATTACAAGGTTTAACTTATGTAATGCTATTTAGTTATTCATCTGCATCGCCATTTATTACTCAAAAATTATATAATATGACACCTCAACAATTTAGTATCATGTTTGCTGTTAACGGTGTAGGTTTAATCATTGTCAGTCAAGTCGTTGCTTTATTAGTAGAAAAATTACATCGCCACATATTATTAATCATTTTAACTATTATACAAGTGGTAGGTGTTGCTTTAATTATCCTGACACTTACATTCCATTTACCACTTTGGGTCTTACTCATCGCATTCTTCTTAAATGTGTGTCCTGTGACGTCAATTGGACCGCTTGGTTTCACAATGGCTATGGAAGAACGAACAGGTGGCAGTGGTAACGCATCAAGTTTACTTGGCTTATTCCAATTTATCTTAGGTGGTGCTGTTGCACCACTAGTTGGCTTAAAAGGCGAATTTAATACATCACCATACATGATTATTATCTTCATTACTGCCATTCTATTAGTCAGTCTACAAATCATTTACTTTAAAATGATTAAAAAGCAACATGTCGCATAACACTTCAACATAATTAGAACCCTGGCAAAGATATCTATCTTTGTCGGGGTTCTTCTTTATGAATTATGAGATCCAATCTTCAACTAAAATTACGCCTTCATATCAAGTACATTTCTATTCAATTACCCTTTAACAGGCATCCAAATTTCTGTAATATATTTTCCACTTGTAGTATCACCATCCTGATACAACTCAAAAAATGGTGCTGATTTTACCGTATCTGCTTGATATTGATGTATGTAGTGATGAACCTCTTCCATTTTTTGTTGAACTGCTTTAGGTACTGCGCCCTGTGCTTCAAATACCATATACTTTGAACTTGCTAATGTTATGACATCATATTTTTCAATATCAGCACTATTATCTCCGGTAACTGCAATCATATATGACATCTTACCGTCTAATTCAGGTATACATAAGCCAAGTATCCCGGCTAAATCACCATTATTTTTTAACTGTAAATCCGCAATTACTCCCTCTTGATAACATCTTTGCCAAAACCCTGCTATATGTTGCTGAGCCTGTCGTCCATTTTCATACGTTTCTTTAATACCTACTAACGTTAACGACGCAAGTTGTTGTAATTGATATTCCATTTTATCACTCCATTAATTTTATTCACTCATGTAAAACATATGTTTAGGACATTTTGCATTGACGCTATATAATTATATTAAATATTTATTGAATCAATGCGAGGACTATATTATGAACCGAAAAATATTACCAGTTAAACCTATCAGTCAGCTATTTCCTATCCCTATGGTCATGGGGTGTGAAGGTGTTTCCGCAGCCATGATGTTGCAATACAATAACCAACATATCCCTGCTACAGAAATTATGAGACATTGGCCGACACATCCGAACAATCCACATAAAGGTTATGTTGGACATCACTTATTCATTAAGCTTGGCAATTATCATCAAACGATATTTCCAGAAGCATATGTACCATTTTTACAAAAATACAATCCTAATATCGTAGACGGCACTGGTAAATCCTTAGAAGATCTTAAAGGTATTATCGATCAAGGTCAACCTGTGTTAATATACCATACTAATCTTGGTTCTAAACCATTACTACGTGTTTTCCGCTTTGATAACAAGCCAGCGAAACAAGTTTCAAATATTCACGTAACGTTACTAATTGGGTACGATGATTACTATTACTATTATATCGATCCACTTTGGAGTCATATTCGTCGTGGTCTAGTTTTACCTGCCATCATTCCAAATCGCAAACAAATTATTAAAATTCGTAAAGAGAAAATGGAATACAGCTTTAATTCACCAGGAAGAAAGTGCATTTATGTGCAACCACATTCATATACAATTGAAAATCAGCAACAAAATAAACACACGTAAGTAAACACATTACTCGCGTGTGTAAAACATAAAATGCGCAAACTGGGTCAGGTTTGCGCATTTTAAATTTCTATTATTTGTATCGTCTCATTTATTTCCTGGTAAATATCTTCTGAACGCCATTGTCTTGGATAGCCTAGACACGGACAGAGATAACATCTGCCATCATCCATCACACTTTTCCGAAAATGAACATGGCCCATAATACTATATGGTATATCGAACATCGCATACAAAGGATTGAAATCACTTGTCCCAATAAATGCATTATAAAAATCGAATATACGATGCGGCATAGGAACAATGAAATCAGGGTGCGTCACAACATGTGTGACTAAAATCACTCGTCTATTTCCTACTTCTAATATATCTTTCTTAACTTGTTCAGCCGCTATTTCAGATAAATTTTGATCTGATATGCCCCAAGATATTCGTTCTTTATCTTGCCAAGTCGCACCATAATGTTTTCCTCTTTGTAACTCATCTAATGAAAATCGTTGTGCTGCAAAGCTATAATCATACCAACCTGTATGTCCTATTATTGCCCATTCTTCATTTACTATAAATGGTTTTCCTACCAAGCACTGTGACATACTCTTATAATTATTCCAAATGTCTTGCGTAGTCATACTTTCAACTTTCCATAAATCATGGTTTCCAGGAACAAATTTCACAGGTATATCTAATTGTTTTGTCAATTGCGTTATAAATTGGTGCGTCAATTGATAATGATTTGAGATATCCCCCGCAATCAACAATATATCCAAATTTTTATACTTAACTATTTCAACCAATGCCTCTAAGTAATCTTCGGATGTTTTTTTATTATGACGATCAATATGTAAATCGGCGATTGTCCCTATCTTCATACCCATACCTTCTTTACCAAATTAAAATGTTATTTATTATGCCATAGCTTATCTAATATATATAGTTAACTGCTTCATTTAGATGATCATTTTATATTTTTGCATAAAAACTTATATCTTTCCAAAAAATCGATAAGTTTTAGTTATCATACCCTTACCTATCAAATGTTTTTTCTTATATTTAAAAAAATAATTGCTTTATTAAATGGATTTCTTTAGTATTTATAATTAAGAAAACGCTTACACACAACTTTTTTATTTGCTTTATCCTGAGGAGGAAAATTATGGCAAGAAAATTGCATAGAGAGTTGAATAACAGACACATCCAATTGATAGCAATTGGGGGCGCAATTGGAACTGGGTTATTCCTAGGATCAGGTCAAACAATATCTTTAACTGGTCCATCACTGTTATTCACATACATGATTATTGGGGTTGTACTATTCGCTTTTATGCGCGCATTAGGCGAATTGTTGTTGAGCAATACAAGATTTAATTCATTTGTTGATATTGCAAATGAATATTTAGGCCCTTTTGGTGGCTTTGTCATTGGCTGGACTTACTGGTTATGTTGGATTGTATCAAGTATGTCAGACCTAACTGCGATGGGACAATACTTTGCATTTTGGTATCCACAAGTCCCAAATTGGATTACCGTGCTATTTATTGTTTTAATCTTGATTAGCTTCAACTTATTAGGTGCCAGATTATTTGGTGAACTGGAGTTTTGGTTCTCTATTATTAAAGTTGTCACAATTATTGCGATGGTTATCGTTGGTCTTGTATTAATCTTTTTCTCATTTAAAACACATTATGGACATGCATCATTCACAAACTTAATCAGTCACGGCGGCATGTTCCCTGGAGGAACATTTGGTTTCCTAATGTCATTCCAAATTGCTGTATATTCATTCATTGGTATTGAACTTATAGGTGTAACTGCTGGTGAAACGAAAGATCCTGAAAAAACCTTACCGAAAGCAATTAATAATGTACCTATCCGTATTTTATTATTCTATATCGGTGGTCTATTAGTAATTATGTCAGTCATACCTTGGAATGATATCGATCCAAATAGTAGCCCTTTCGTTAAACTCTTTACATTAATCGGCGTGCCATTTGCAGCAGGTGTCGTTAACTTTGTCGTGCTAACTGCCGCGGCCTCTGCTACAAATAGTGGTATCTATTCGAATAGTCGTATCTTATTCGGACTGTCACAACAAGGATTAGGTCCTAAAGTTTTAAATAAAACGAATAGTCATGGCGTGCCTTATTTATCAATGTTAGTTTCATCAATTGCATTACTTATAGCAGCCTTGTTAAACTACATTTTCCCTAATGCAATTCAACTATTCATATACGTTACAACGTTATCAACTGTGTTGTTTTTAGTTGTTTGGGCAATGATTATTGTCGCTTATCTAATGTATTTGAAAAAGCATCCTGAGGCACATAAAAACAGTAAATTTAAGTTGATTGGTGGTAAGCCTATTGCTTACATTATTCTAGCGTTCTTCTTCTTTGTATTCATTTTATTATTCTTTAGTGACGAAACAAGAGCAGCTATTTATATTTCGCCATTCTGGTTTATATTTTTATTCTTCTTTTATAAAAAATATAAAACGAATGCTGAAAAGCTCGCATATGAACAACGACAAAATGACAGCGGTCATTTCAGATATGACAATCAATAATTTAAACATCTTGCTCTAGTATCAGTTCAACCGATACTAGAGTTTTTTTGAAAATAACTTCATTTTATCAATATATCTATGTCATTATGCCTTAAAAGTGATAAAATATTAACTATTAAAATTTTGAGGAGTATTGTATGGCATTATTAGAAGCATTTTTAATTTTTATTTTTGCTGTGATTATCAGTTCGGTTATCAATAATCGATTTCCACAAATTCCTACTGCCTTTATTCAAATTGCATTAGGTGTCATTATTTTCATTATTCCAATACAAGTTGATTTCCAATTCAACTCTGAAGTATTTATGTTCGCTGTTATCGCGCCACTGCTTTTTGTAGAAGGTACCCACGTCTCTCGAACAAAATTATTAGAATATCGTAAACCTATACTATTAATGTCAATGGCACTAGTGTTTGCAACTGTAGTCGGCGTTGGCTATTTTATACATTGGATTTGGCCTGCCTTACCAATGCCAGCCGCTTTTGCAATAGCAGCAATTTTATGTCCTACTGATGCAGTAGCAGTATCTGCTATTACACGCGGAAAATTATTACCTAAAGGTTCTATGACGATTTTAGAAGGTGAATCTTTACTCAATGATGCAGCAGGTATCATTTCATTTAAAATTGCTGTTACTGCATTAGTAACTGGTACCTTTTCATTATTCCAAGCTGTTGAACAATTTATCATTTCAACAATACTAGGTGTACTTATTGGTGCAATTATTGGATTCGTTGTCGTTAGAATACGTATAGACTTAACCGCTAATAAAGGTTTAAAAGATAACAATACCTTAACTTTTATTCAATTATTAACTCCTTTTGTCGTATACTTTTTAGCAGAAGAAGTTCATGCTTCAGGTATCATTGCAGTTGTAATCGCAGGTCTAATCCATGGTTTAGAACGCGACCGTTTAATTAGAGCACAAACGGAACTACAAATGAATTACCATCAAATTTGGAATACATTTAGTTATGCCTTAAATGGTTTTGTATTTGTTGTATTAGGTTTTATGATTCCTACTGTAGTCATAGATATTTTCCAAACAGAGCCTGACAACTTTTCATTTTTAATAGTGATCACTATATTAATCGCTATTGCAATTTATGTATGTCGATTTGTTTGGGTTTATTTCTGGTACAAAGATTTTTATTTCCCGAAAAATATACAATCTTATCTAGACGAGGAACATGATTCACATGAAACACCACCTTCTCGTGTGCGTTACGCATTTATTATGACCATGTGTGGTATTCACGGTACAATTTCACTTTCAATGGCACTTACATTACCATTTATCATTACAAAAGGACAAGCATTCGAATACCGTAATGATTTATTGTTTATTGCATCTTTCATGGTATTAATTAGTTTAATCTTAGCGCAAATTGTTTTACCTTTAATTACACCATCTGCCGAAGATACTACTTTTAAAGGTATGACTTATCAATCTGCCAAAATTTTCATTGTCCAAAAAGTTATCGAACATTTTAAAAACGAAAGTAAAAAAGACAAAAACGATACAAATTATCGCCCAGTTTTAAACCAATACTTTGGAGAATTGTTATTTTTATTAAATTCAGAACCTGATAATCAAAATACAAAAGAACTCAAACGTTTAGAAGATATTGCAAAAGTAATCGAAACATCTACACTTGAGCGTTTAATTGATAAAGGTAAGGCAACATATCAGGATATAAATAATTACCGCAATATTGTCGAATTAACAGAGACACACCGTACTGCTTCATTTGTTGAAAAATTTGCAAACTTCTTCAAGATGTTATGGCTTAGACTTAAAGCGATGAAGCACTACAAATCCTTAAACAAAGAATCTAAGAAGCAAGAATTTGAAAATTCATTCAAAGATGTTCAAAAAATTATGCGTATTGTGAATCACAATATTATTTTACGCTTAAAAGAAGAACAAAATAGTACAAATGTACTTGAGGTTAGCTTAGTCATTAATCATTACTATGATATGAGTCGCTCATTAAAGTGGCGTGCGCAACGTCGAAAAGAACGTCAAGAAAACAGCAATCAAATCATACCGCAAGCTATGTTCCATAACCACAAATTGGAAGCATTGTACTTACAACGTCATCTTTTAGATGAATTAATTCGCAAAAATAAAATCAACAATATCGTTGCAGCTCAAATTCGAGAAAATATCAATTACAACGAAATTGTCTTGTCTTTACAGTCCAAACATTAAGCAAGACATAACAACACCCCGTACATATGAGACAAAATCATGATCATCTCATATGTACGGGGTTTTTATATTCAACATCAAAAAATCGGATTGATGAAAAGTAAATAACCTTTCATCAATCCGATTTGATTATAGAATCTATTTTTTAAGTTTAAATGGAATTGTACATACGTTAACATTCTTTTGATAAATTAAATACAATTTCATACGCAAACTAGTTTGATTGTGTAATAAATTATGCCAACGTTTCTTAGTAATAAATTCTGGTATCACTACTGTAATCATATAGTTTTGATCGTTGGCTTTACGATTAATCTTATCGATAAAACGTGAAATTGGTCGTATAATACTGCGATATTCCGAGTGTAAAATAACTAATCTTACATCTGGGAAATGACGTTTCCATTTCTCTTGGAATGCTTTTTCATCTTCATCTCCAAATGATACATGTACTGCAATGACATCATTATTCGCAAGCATTTGTGCGTAATAAATAGACTTATCAACTGCAGTTGTAATGCTTGTTATCGGAACAATTGCTAAATTACGATCTACTACTTCTACATTATGAACATCAATATCAGAACGCAATTGTTCTGCGATATCTCGATAATGTTTGTTAATTTTCAAGAAGAAAATTACCACGAACGGCAAGAAAATAAGTATCGGCCAAACTTGGCTAAATTTAGTTATGAGTAAAATCATAAAAACAATAAATGTCACGATACCACCAAGTAAGTTCACAGACAACTTACTTAACCAATTCTTAGGACGTTCATGAATCCATTTAATAACCATACCGAATTGTGCTAGTGTAAATGGAATGAATACACCAACCGCATACAATGGAATTAAATCTTCAGTCATACCATCAAATACAATAATTAAAATAATGGCTAATACACCTAAAATAATAATCGAGTTAGAGTAGCCTAAGCGATCACCTCTAACAGTAAACATTCTAGGCATATATTTATCTTTAGACATTGAAGCCGCTAACATCGGAAAAGCTGTAAATCCAGTGTTGGCTGCTAATACCAAAATCATCACGGTCGTTGCCTGTACAAAATAGAAGGCAGCATTATCACCAAATATTTGCATAGCTAATTGTGATAAAACTGTCGTTTCCGTTTGTGGCATAATTCCATAAACATATGCTAAACCAACGATACCAACTAATAAAAACGCTAAAATTGAACCCATAGCAATTAACGTTTTTACAGCATTATTAGCACTTGGTTCTCTAAAATTGGTTACCGCATTTGAAATAGCTTCAACACCTGTTAATGATGAAGCCCCTGATGAAAATGCTTTTAATAGCAAGAATAATGTTACTCCAGGAACCGCAGTTCCTACTGATGCATGCATATGTGGTTGAATATCTCCTGTCGCCACACGGAAAGTACCTATAAATATTAATATCACTAACCCTATAATGAAAAGATATACTGGATAGGATAATACGGTGGCAGATTCAGTTAAACCACGTAAATTTAATATTAAAATAAAAAGTACAAGTAAACATGCAATCAGTACTTTATGCCCATATAAACTTGGGAATGCAGCAACAAATGCATCAGCACCAGATGATATACTAACAGCGACAGTCAGTATGTAATCGACTAATAATGAGCCTCCTGCAAGCAATCCCCATTTTTCTCCTAAATTGGTCTTGGACACCATATACGCGCCGCCACCTTTAGGATATGCATAAATAATTTGCCTATAAGACATAATTAAAGCAGCTAATAAGATCAGAACAGCACCTGCAATCGGTAAAGTATACCAAGTTGCAACTGCACCCACTACTGATAATGTAATCAGTATTTGTTCGGGACCGTAAGCTACTGAAGATAATGCATCCGACGAAAGAATCGCTAACCCTTTAAACTTCGATATCTTTTCGTCTTTTAGTTCTCTGTTTTTTTTAGGTTGCCCTATAATAAGTCTTTTAAATTGATTGAACATAATCTCCTATTCCTTTTTATACTTTTTGATGGATATCACTATACGCCTATCTTCCCAAAAAGTATAGAGAGTTAATTAATATTTTTTATGTAATTATACACCTATTAACATATAAGGTGTCAAAAATAATGGTAAATATACCTCTTTAATTAATTTATTCAATAGAACTGGTATAATAAAATAAATCTCATTAGGCACTTAAGTAAATTTAACATATAAAAAGGAACGTTTATGACTACTAAAAAACTGTATTTTCTATCCATTTCTATTATCATTTTAGTCGCCATTTCAATTGCTATATATATAACATTAAATAGCAATACGAAGACACGGTTAACCAATGATTCGCAACAACAAATAGATACAATTATCGAGCATGATTTACAAAAGGGACATATTCCTGGAGCATCAATTTTAATAGTAAAAAATGGCAAAGTTTTTTTAAATAAAGGTTATGGTTATCAAGATGTTGATAAAAAAGTCAAAGCTTCTCCCACAACAAAGTATGAAATTGCTTCTAATACGAAAGCTTTCACAGGTCTTGCAATTTTAAAATTAGCTCAAGAAGGTCGATTAAACTTAAATGATGCCGTATCCAAACATGTGCCTCATTTTAAAATGAACTATAATGGTCAAAATGAAACTATTACGATTAAGCAACTTTTGGCTCAAACAAGTGGTATACCTAGTGATATTACAAGCGAAGACTCCGTAACAAATAAAAATAATCGTTTAAATGATGTAACCCGTGCAATTATGGGTGATGAATTACATCATAAGCCCGGAAAAGAATTTGAATACTCAAATATGAACTATGATTTATTAGGTTTAATTATCCAAAACGTTACGAAGCAATCCTATACAAAATATATTACAAATTCATGGCTCAAGCCTTTGCATATGACACATACATCATTCAAACAAACCAATAACAAATCAAAACATGATGCTATTGGCTACGAATTACAAGGTTCGACACCTGTCGTCTCTAAACCTGAATTTAACCTTTGGGATACACCATCAGCATATATGTTGACATCAACTGAAGATTTGGAACATTGGATAAAATTCCAACTTAATCCACCTAATAAATACAAATCATTAGTTCAACAATCACATAAAAATTTATCATCAACAATCGGTGAACCTAATGCCAATGCATATGCTTCCGGCTGGTTTACCAATAATGATGAACATTTAGTGTTTCATTCAGGAACGCTCGATAACTTTTCATCATTTATTTTACTAAATCCAAAACAAAATTATGGAATTGTTGTGCTTGCAAATCTAAATTCGGAATATGTACCCAAATTAGTTGAGCATCTTAACACACAATTATTAAATCATAAACAATATTCTACTGTAGCATCTGTACTGAACGCGCATAAAGATCAATTTAATATTGTTACCGTTTTGATGACAACACTTATTTTATTAGCATTTATATTCTCAGCTTATCGTGCTTGGCAAATGCGTCACGGGAAAATCATCCTGCGCAAATCAAAACTTACCACATTTTTAAGTTGGCTAACTTTATGTTTATGTATCGCTATAGCGCTCATATTATATGCATTACCATATCTCATTCTCGGTAGCAATAACTGGTCTTTTGTACTGACTTGGCTGCCAATAGAAATTAAATTAACGTTAACTACAACATTTATTGCATTATTCAGTATGTTAATTACAATTCTGTTAGTACTACATACAACGACAATTAAGAAACCATAAAAAAGACTTGTTCAATCGCACATCAATCCGAAACATACATATTTATGTATGAGGATTAGCGATTTGAACAAGTCTTCATTATTAACATGCTATATGCAGAAACCGATTATTTAATTGGATTCATGCCATCTTTCCAAGTTTTATAAATCAGAGTACCACCTTGCGCTTTAAACTTCTCATTGCTTACGCCACGTTCAAATGGTTGCGCAGGTTGAATATCAATATTTGGTTCAACACCAAGTTGTTCTTTATACCATTCTGCAAATTCAGAACCTTTAACAGGTGCATCATCTGCTACATTATAGATACCATTTTCAAAATGAATAGCTTGAATAGATGTTTCAACTGCATCATCAAGATGCACAAATGATGTTACGCCATCTGAAAGTGCCACTTGACCATCCATAAATTGATTATAAATCATGCCATCTTTTCCATACCAAGTACCTGGGCCATATAACCAGCCAAAACGTAAAACAACGTATTCATCCATACGAGCCGTTTCTTCTTCTAAACCAACAACACCATCAACTGTTACTTTTCTGTCACCAGTTGAGTTAAAATCAAGTGCTGTCGTTTCACTTGCTAATCCTTCGCCCGGTTCATACATAAAGGCAATACTTTGGGCAATTACTTTCTTAACGTTATGCTTTTTCGCTGCATCAATTAAGTTTTTAGAACCTTCAATACGTACTTTCGTATTTGCTGCCATATCAACATTTTTTAAATCCGTAATTTGATTAATAATGATCTCTGGCTTAAAATCTGCTAACGCTTGATCAATGGTATCAGCTTTTAATATATCACCAATATATGCTTTTACATTAACAGCAGCTAGCTTTTGTTGACCATTCTCAGATGTAGTAAAACCAGCAACCTCATGCCCCTCTTCTTTTAGTCTTTGAACTAATTTAATGCCAATAAGGCCCGTTGCACCAGTTACAAAAATTTTACTCATTATAAACACCTTTTCTCTATTTGTCTTTTAATATAAATACTTGCTTGATGAGTGTACAAAATTCACGTAAGACTTCCAAATGATTTGCCTCAAAATTTTTCAAAGTGTCGTCGTAAAAACTGTCTAGCAAATGCTAGTAGTATGTCGTAGACCTATGACAAATCTGAATTATGAAGAAGACCAATTAAGAAAAACAGCACCAAGATCATTTCAATTTGAAAGTACCTTACTGCTGTTCTTTATTTATTACATTTCAATCTTAATAATGACCATAATTATCACGTGATTGTCATTTACTTATAATCATACCTAAAAACACTAATTAATCCTGTGCATGTCGCTGACTTTCTTTAGTATGAATTAAATCAGTAATAAAGCGATTGACTGGCGCTTCAATATGACGTTGTTTACCTAAGGTTGCAACTGCGCCATTAATATAATCAATTTCAGTTTTTCTATTATTAACAATTAAATCTTGATACATGGATGGATAATGCGCACCAACTTTTTCATTTAAATCAACTAAATATTCAAATACTTCATCAACATTTAAATGAACATTATCAATCGTCGCTACATGCACTATTTCTTGCGTTAATTTATAAATCAAACACTTCGCATAACTACTTTCATTCAGTGATGCCATATTACACTCCAACACTGTGCTTAATGCATTTGCCGTACCATTAACACAAATCTTTTTCCAAATCGATTGGTATAAATCTTTACTCATGACACCATTCAATTCCGCTTCGTTAAGTAAATCAGCAACTTTTATAACATTTTCTTTACCTTCATCAACTAGTTCACCTATTTCAACTGGTCCACTACCAAGTAAATGACTGTGTCCAGGGCTTTCAAGACCTGCCGTCCAAGTCGTAACACCTCTGACAATTTGTGATTGAGCAACATACTGCGCAATGACTTCTTCATGCTTCAAGCCATTCATCGTACATACGACAATCGTTTCATTATCAATATGTGGCTTCATAGCTTCCATCACTTCTTTTAATTGCATAGACTTTGGAAATAGAAAGACAACATCGTAAATGCTTTCGTCCGGTTGATCATTAAAATGATACATCGGAATGTTTAACTCGAATGCCTCTCCATTAATCGTTATATTTAATCCATGTTGCTTAACCGCTTCAACATGAGATGTATATCCGTCAATAAGTGTGACATCATATCCTGCTTGAAATAGTTTGGCACCAAAGCCACTACCTAATGCACCCGATCCAGCAATTGCAATTTTCATCCTATAAACCCCTCTTCATCGTTGTTGTTCATTTTTAAAATACTACTTTCGTATATTAGCGTCAATTTGAAAATCACTCGCTTAATATGCACACAGCTTTTATCATCTATAAAAGAACACACCTAACATTAAACGTCAATACGCAACATTAAGTGTGTATGATAAACTCACTTTCACAAAATTTTCTTTAAAACATTTACATAATAACTTGCTTTCATTTCAGTTTTACAAATTCGTTTGATTTTTAGGAACTAATAGTAAAATGACTAAAAATGCAACAATTGCTAGCAAGGCATTAAACATCATACCTGTGAAACCACCTAAGTTCAAATTTAAATTAGCTGCTAACACAGTATAAACCGTACCAGATACTGCTACTCCAAATGCATTTCCTAATGATGACGCCATTTTATATACGCCTGAAGCAACACCGGACTTATCATCTGGCGCACTTGCAACTGCTGTATCAGTTGATGGTGTAGCATATAATCCTAAACCAGTACCAAACAATAAATATCCAACTATACTAGATACGATATACCACATTTCTGGTAAAAATGTTAACGACAATAAGATTAACCCAATCACTGTAAAGCCACTTCCTAGTAATAGTGGGCGTTTCGGACCATGTTGCGATAAAATCTTTTCACCTACACGAATCATTGACAACACTGCTATTAAATATGTTAATGAAATATAACCCGTTTGCGAAGAATTAAATCCTAATTGTTGTTGATAATACGTGTTAATGACGATAAGTGCACCACCTGCTACACCATTTAATAAGAAGTTTGAAATAGTTGCACCACTGTATCCTCTATTTTTAAAAATTGAAAAATCAACAAGTGGATGCTTTATTTTATTTTCGTAATATACAAAACCAACTAATGAACAGATAAACACTACAATTAAACCTAGAATTAACGGTGAAACTAAACCAAAATGAGACGTCTGTGTGATGATTACATTTAAACTTAACATTGTCACTACTAAAATGACTAACCCGATAACGTCAAACTTTTTAGCTTCTGCTTTCATACCTTTGATTGGTTCTGCTTTAGTCTCAGGTGCATGTTTGATTAAGTACATTGCTAATAATGTTAATAGAATTGAAACAACAAATATTGAACGCCAACCTATATATGTAGCCATTAAGCCACCAAACAACGTACAAATACCACTACCACCCCAAGAACCAATAGACCAATAGCTTAAGGCACGTTGTCTTCTTGTACCAATATAATATTCGTTAATAATAGCAAGTGTGGATGGCATAATACATGCTGCAGACAAACCTTGAATTATTCTACCTATAATTAAAAATGCTGGCAAAGGTGTAATAATGATGAGTAATGAACCTACAACATTTAATATCAATCCTACATAAGTAATTTTGACGCGACCAAATTTATCAGCAACATCACCAGCACCTACGATAAACAAACCAGCGAATAAGGCAGATAAGCTAACAGCGATATTTATCGTTCCAACGTCACTACTGTATGTTGATTGTAATGGGACAACAAGATTAACAAGTGACTGCGCGAATAGCCAAAAGGTAATGACCCCTAAAACGATACCCAAAAGCAATCGGTTGTCACCTCTAAATTGTTTTGATGTGTCCATGAATTAGATAAGCCTCCTATGTTTAAGAAAAACAAATTTTTAATATGATATATTAAGAAACAATATCATAAATTTGCAGAAAATTATAAATAAAACATCTCATTTTTTAGTATTTTTACAATAATTAACGCTTTTTATCCAAAAACTTTCGTGATAATAATTGCTATTTTAGTGTAAACGCATACAAATACAACCTATAAAACGGCTACTCAAAGATTATTTGAGCTCCTTGAGTAGCCTCATTTTTATAAACCATGAAACGGAATCGCTAAATTATAAACATCTTCTACTATTACATATTAATACTTTGCGGCCGATGATTAGATTGATTTTTTCGATGTCGTGTCGTTGGGTCTAATCGTTTTTCTAAAAATCTTAATAGTACATCAATGACGATTGCAATGATAGCAATCGGAATCGCACCTGCTAAAATAAACGTTGTGCCATCCGTCGCATTTGTACCACGAATCACAATGTCACCAAGCGTAGGTGCTCCTATAAATGATCCAACGGCAACAACACCTATCGCAACAACCAAGGCAATACGAATGCCACCGATAATAACCGAAACAGATAACGGTAATTCAATCATTCGTAGCACTTGATTGCGTGTCATTCCCATACCTTTGCCAGCATCCTTAATATTCGCATCAACACTAGCTATACCAGTATAAGTGTTTTTTATAATTGGAAGTAACGCATATAAAAACACTGTTAAAACTACTGTTTCTGAGCCTAAACCCATGACTAACATTAAAATAGCTAACATTGCAATGACTGGAACTGTTTGAATTATATTTGCAATTGTAATTACAAATCCAGAAAGTTTTGTGTATCTTGCAAGCAAGATTCCCAATGGAATACCAATTAAAGCTGCAAACAGCACACCATAGACAGACATTAATAAGTGTTTGAAAAATAAATCCCATAGATAGCCAAAGTTCGTAACATAATAATTGAATAATTGCTGTAATAAACTTCCTTCCATTACTTATGACCACCTTTCTGTTTATCAAAATAGTGGTGTTTTTTCAAAAATTCTTCTGCGACGACAGCAGGTTCTTTACCTTTACCATCCGCTTCATAATTCAAGCGCTGCATCTCTGAAGTTGAAATCTTTCCAGTCAACTTATTAATCGTCGTTGTAAGTTCTGGGTGTTGGCGTAATAATTCATTTGTTGCAACAGCACTCGCAGCATAAGGTGGGAAAAATTGTTTATCATCTTTAAGTACTTTCAAATCATACGCCGCAATTCGACCATCTGTAGAATAACCTAATGCAACGTCTAACTTCCCTGAGTTTAATGCGTCATAAACGAGACCTATTTGCATTGGTCGCACGGTACCAAAGTCGAAACCATACTCTTTTTTAAATCCTTCATAGCCATCGCCTTTACGATTCATCCATGAACTATCCATACCTAAACGTAAATCTTTACTATGCTTTGCTAAGTCTGAAACCGTCTCTAAATGATATTTTTTAGCAGTCTCTTTCGTTACCATAAAGGCATACGTATTCGCAAAACCATACGAATTGAAAAACGTTTGATCAAATTTCTGTTTAAATCCTTGTTGCGTTGCTATCATTGCTTTCTTAGGATCTTTGATTGGTGCTTCCTTTAAAACTCCCGTTAAATCTGTGCCATTATATCTAACACCTGATATATTAGCATCCCCATTAATTAAGGCATTATGTTGAATCGTACTTGACCCTAAATTATTTACTAATGTTGGCTTTATCTTACCCTTCGTATCGTGTTCTATTAATAATCGCAGCATATGTGAAATGATTTGTGATTCACTCGTTGATAATGCTGTAATTTTGACATCATTTTCCGTACTCTTACTACCTAGTCCGGGCAAACTACATCCAGATAATACGGTAAGCGATAAGACAAGCACGACAACTATATATTTAATTTTCTTCATTATCTTAGCCTCCTAATTATCCAGATACTTTTAACCCTTTAGGAACTACCCATTTTTCAACTAAAGCTAATAAGGCATCAACACCTAATGCTAGTGCAGTAACGAGTACCGTTGCAGTTACAATCATCAGTGGATCATATAAATTTAAACCATTGAAAATGAAATCACCTAATCCACCCGCACCTACATAACTTGCAAGTGTAGCCCAACTAATTACATACACAGACGACAAGCGAATACCGCCTAGTATAAGCGGTAAGGCTAACGGCAATTCAACATCCTTCATCAATTGAAATTGTGTCATTCCCATACTTTTTCCAGCTTCTTTAATGTTGCTATCAATATTTTGAACGCCGAGTACCGTGTTATTTAAAATAGGTAATAATACATAAATAAATAGCGCTACAATTGCAGGCGTTTTACCAACACCAAAAATCGGTATCATAATAGCAAGTACAGCTAGTGTTGGAATAGTTTGTAACACACCTGCCACAGTTAATATAATATTGGCAGTTCGCTTTGTTTTTGATAATAAAATGCCTATAGGTACTGCAACAATGATGGCAAGTAATAATGCCACTATAGAAATATAGAAATGTTCCAGTGTTTTCGACATCAACTGTCCGCCATGTTCATGTAGGAACTCGATCATGATTTATCATCTCCTATGTCACGTACTTTGACATTAGTAGTGTGTTGCTCATGCACTTTTGAGGACGCAGTGTCTTTCCCCACATGTTCTGTTTGCACTGTATCCTCACTATCGCCCCAAATCGTGTCATATACAATATCAACAACATTGGCACGCGTAATCAGTCCTACTAAACGCTGTTGATCATCTACGACAGGTACATTCCTAACGTTTCTTTTTAAAATCGTACGTACAGAATCTTGTAACTTAGAATCAATTTGAACGGTATAAATATGTTGTTGCATGGTATCTCGTAAACTTTTGTGTCCACGTATACCCTGATTTATATCTTCAATATCTAAGAATCCTAGTAAATGGTTATCCCTATCTACTACAAAAATAGTATCAACACGTTTTTGTCTCATAATATGAACGGCGTCATTCAGTGTTGCTTCTGCTTGTATCGTGATTGGTTTAATCATTACACTTTCTACAGTCTTGTCATTAGGACGGTCTTGAATCAGTCTATTTTGTCCTATAAAATCACGTACAAAATCATTTGCGGGATGTCTTAAAATATTGTCCGGTGTATCAAATTGCACTACTTTACCTTCTGACATAATACAAATTTTGTCTGCTAATTTAATCGCTTCATCCATATCATGTGTTACAAAGATAAACGTCTTGCCTAATTTTCGTTGTAACGTTTTAACTAAATCTTGTAACGTATCTCTCGTAATAGGATCCAATGCACCAAAAGGTTCATCCATTAAAATAATATCTTGTTCGGCCGCAAGTGCTCTTACGACACCGATACGTTGTTGTTGCCCACCTGATAGTTCAGCTGGATAACGCTCTAAAAATGACTCCGGTAAATCCACAAGTTTAATTAATTCCTTTGCACGCTTATCCTTTTCTTCTTTAGTCCATTTCAACAATTTGGGTACCAACACAATATTCTCTTTAATCGTCATATGAGGCATTAAGCCAATTTGTTGAATAACATAGCCAATATTTCTACGTAATTCAACAGGATTCATACTCCGAACATCTTTACCATCAATTTCAATTTGTCCTTCTGTCGCTTCAATCATACGGTTGATCATTCTTAAAGCAGTCGTTTTGCCACTCCCACTGGTTCCTATAAACGCGATAAATTCGCCTGATTGAATATCTAAAGAGATGTCATCTACTGCCTTTTTATTACCAGAATAAATTTTCGTTAAATGCTTAATACTTAACATAATCATTTCTCCTTCCTCATAAAAAATATGACGAATGATACGCATAAAATAAAAAGACCATCATCGCAATTGTTAAACAAATAGAGTCATAAGTTAAACAAGTACACATCATGGTCTTGATTATGTAGAATTTTATATTTTTCATCTGTAATGTGAATACTTAACAGTAAACGGCGCTATGTATGTTGAATTTCTACCGATTACTTTGTTTGCACATTCGTATATTCGACATTTAAAACTAACATACTCTATATGATGTTATTAAACATTATCATTTTATCTTTTGCAACTAAATAGATAACTCATATTTTTCAAAAGCGAATTTATTATCGCTCAATTGGTTGTTTTATAGCAAAAAAGTGTCGAAAATGTGAAATATTATTACAAAAGTCGAATTTTTGTAATAATGCACACGCATCCATTGTTACAGGCGGATAAACGTCCATCCGCCACTCACAAAGTCATCCTTATATTTTAATATCTTCATCATTTATTGTAGACACCCTTGCCTTTTGCTAACAGTTCCTACTCCCAAGCCTGTAACGGCATTTCACCGTCAAAGTGTTGCCCATGACAGGCACACCTAAAAAACAACCAACAGCATGAGCCATTGGTTGTTTCGTGTCATCTTGTATGTTGTTGTATAACCGGTATGCTTTTACTCATTAATTACTTATCATGCATCCCTTTACCTTCTAGTATTTGGTTAATATACTTTTCAACACGCTTTTGTCTTGTTTCACTGCGTTTAGCTTGTCCAATATGATATATATATTGATGTTGTCTGCCTGGCGTTAATTTATAAAATGACGACTCTAGCTGTGGCATTTCTTCGAACTTAGCTTCTAACTCTTTAGGAATAACATATTCCTCTGTTTTCTTCATTTCAACTTTTTTACCAGCTTTTTCAGCTTTAATTGCTTCAGCTAGATAATATTTAATTTCTTCGGTACGTGCTTGAATCTCTGTTAAATTTTCAAATCGTAACTGACGAGCTGCTTGCACCTTTTCAGTCTGTTGAATGAGTGTATGATATTTATCCTCCAAAATGGCACCTTTATGAAATAATAGTGCAACATAATTTTTGAAGCCATGGATAAGTACTACATTTTTATTATTCAACGTGTAACAAGGATGCATCCATTTATACGCTTCCTCTAATTCTGTTTCATTAAAGATTAACGTTCTCAAATATTTATATTCTTCTTGCCATTGACTCTCTTTATTTAAAAATGCCTCAACTTGTTCATTCGATTGTTTCTCACTCATAGTCATTACTTCCATTTTATTTTTCAATACACATTGTATTATATATCCTAATTTTATAAAAAACTAATTTTACAAATGCTTTTGCGTTCTTACAAAAAATAAATTTGACTATTATACTAATAAGCGTATAATTTTTCGCATACTATTTTTTGAATTTTCGGCAATAACGAAGGAGTATTTATGAATAAAGACAAGCAATTGCACAACGACAAAATCAATCTATCCCAATTAGTCTTATTAGGGTTAGGTTCTTTAATAGGATCTGGTTGGCTATTTGGTGCGTGGGAAGCATCATCAATAGCTGGACCAGCAGCAATCATATCATGGGTTCTTGGATTCCTAGTCATTGGAACCATTGCCTATAACTACATTGAAATCGGCACAATGTTTCCTCAATCAGGTGGCATGAGTAACTATGCCCAGTATACACATGGCTCATTATTAGGCTTTATTGCTGCTTGGGCGAACTGGGTGTCTTTGGTGACAATAATACCTATCGAAGCTGTGTCAGCTGTTCAATATATGAGTTCTTGGCCGTGGCATTGGGCGAAACCAATGAAACATTTAATGGAAAATGGCTCTATTAGCACATACGGATTGCTAGCTGTATATCTCATCATTGTTATTTTTTCATTATTAAACTATTGGTCCGTAAAACTTTTAACATCATTTACGAGTTTAATTTCTGTATTTAAATTAGGCGTACCCATGTTAACCATCATCATGTTGATGTTATCAGGATTCGACACTTCAAATTACGGCCATTCGGCAAGCACATTTATGCCTTACGGAAGTGCACCAATTTTTGCTGCAACAACAGCATCAGGGATTATTTTTTCATTCAATTCATTCCAGACAATTATTAATATGGGTTCAGAAATTAAAAATCCTGAAAAAAATATCGCAAGAGGCATCGCTATCTCACTGTCAATCAGTGCAGTGTTGTACATCATTTTACAAAGTACGTTTATCACTTCTATGCCTCAATCAATGTTACAACATAGTGGATGGAATGGCATCAACTTCAATTCACCATTTGCTGATTTAGCTATCTTATTAGGAATTAATTGGCTCGCAATTTTACTATATATTGAAGCTTTTGTATCACCATTCGGTACTGGCGTGTCATTTGTCGCCGTTACAGGTCGAGTTTTACGAGCAATGGAGAAAAATGGACATATCCCTAAATTTCTTGGGAAGATGAATGAAAAATATCATATTCCACGTGTAGCAATTATCTTTAATGCCATCATTAGTATGATTATGGTTACGTTATTTAGAGATTGGGGTACGCTAGCAGCAGTTATTTCTACTGCAACTTTAGTAGCCTATTTAACTGGCCCAACGACAGTGATTGCATTAAGAAAAATGGGACCAACAATGACTCGTCCATTTAGAGCAAAAATTTTAAAAGTAATGGCACCATTATCATTTGTATTAGCTTCATTAGCTATATATTGGGCAATGTGGCCAACAACGGCTGAAGTTATTTTAATCATTATACTTGGCTTACCAATCTACTTCTTCTATGAATATCGTATGAATTGGCGTAATACAAAGAAACAAATTGGTGGTAGCTTATGGATTATTGTATATTTAATCGTGCTATCAATACTGTCATTTATAGGAAGCAAAGAATTTAAAGGCTTAAATATGATTCACTATCCATTTGACTTTATCGTTATTATTATTGTGGCGCTTATCTTCTATTACATCGGTACAACGAGTTCATTTGAAAGCGTCTATTTCCGTCGCGCAACACGAATCAATACGAAGATGCGTGAGTCACTAAATAATGAATCAAAGTCATCTCATTAAATATTTTAAAATGCAGTGCCATATATGATTTCAACACACACATTAACCAACCATTGATTTCAACATCTTGGTTGGTTTTTTATTTTGAAAATGGGTTATAAATAACTAACATAACAAGATGGTGAGGAGGCTGGGACATAAATCAATGTTCTATGCTCTAC
>NZ_KV830992.1:0-242 GCF_001836945.1 Staphylococcus sp. HMSC062H10 | reverse complement strand
AATGGAGCAGAAGACGGGATTCGAACCCGCGACCCCAACCTTGGCAAGGTTGTATTCTACCGCTGAACTACTTCTGCATATGCGGGTGAAGGGAGTCGAACCCCCACGCCGTAAGGCGCTAGATCCTAAGTCTAGTGCGTCTGCCAATTCCGCCACACCCGCAAATGGTGAGCCATAGAGGATTCGAACCTCTGACCCTCTGATTAAAAGTCAGATGCTCTACCAACTGAGCTAATGGCTCT
>NZ_KV830990.1:0-251 GCF_001836945.1 Staphylococcus sp. HMSC062H10 | reverse complement strand
TGAGACCGCAAGGTCTCTTTTTTTATGTCTAAAACGTCAAAATAAAAGTTAACACAAAGAAAAATGGCTTGGCGAAGTGAAAACGTTTGAATCTGACGAAACAAGAAAAGAGCGTAACGAGTTTAGTAGAGCTAAATGAGTAAGCGAGAGCCGAAGAAGAGGAAAGAAGCAAGCGATTGTCACAAGACAAGAAAGGTTCTTAGCGACGATGGTAGCCAACTTACGTTCCGCTAGAGTAGAACGTTGCCAGG
>NZ_KV830989.1:82786-108914 GCF_001836945.1 Staphylococcus sp. HMSC062H10 | reverse complement strand
TGGTCTATAAATATGAGGAGGAGCAGGAAAATGAAGAAATTTAATGTCCAAATCACATACGCTGGCATGATTGAAGAGACTATCGAGGCTGAAAGTTTAGAAGAAGCAGAAATTGAGGCGGATTTTATTGCGATATTTGAAGCATCATTTAATTATGATGAATATGAAATTAATGTAGAGGAGGCACAGGAAAATGAATAACACATTAACAATTGATCAATTACAAGAGTTATTACAAATACAAAAGGAGTTCGACGATAGAATACCAACGCTGAACTTACGAGATAGCAAAATAGCATATGTAGTTGAATTCTTTGAATGGTTTAATACATTGGAAACGTTTAAGAACTGGAAGAAGAAACCAGGTAAGCCGTTAGACGTACAACTTGATGAATTAGCTGACATGTTGGCGTTTGGATTGAGTATTGCGAATCAAGTAGGAGTGTCATCAGAAGAGATAAAAGAAGCGATTGAATCAAGTTTTAAAGATACAGAATTTCACAAAATGTTTAATTTTAAAGATAAAGAATTTGCTCAAGACGCAGTTGTTAGTACACCACAGATAATATTCAAAGAATTTTATCCCGACCAACAAGCAATTGTTATAGTGATAGACATAGCTTACAACTTATATTCTATCGACCAACTCATTGACGCATACAAAAAGAAAATGAAAAGGAACCACGAAAGACAAGATGGAACAGCAGACGCAGGAAAAGGATACGTGTAAAGACATCTTAGATCGAGTCAAGGAGGTTTTGGGGAAGTGAGCGACATGTTAGAAATATTTTTAATAGGGTTTGGCGTTTATCTCTTTTATCGCATAGCAATTATTTTTCTTAAGAGTAAAAAGACTATACACACAAACATATATGAAATGTTAATGCTTGCTACTATCTTTATGATATCTACATTTGCTTATAAACATCAAAAGACGCATATCTTAATAGCATTTTTAGTAATGTTTTTTATGAGTAAGCTCAAACAAGTTCAAGGGAGCTATGAGGAATGACACAATACTTAGTCACAACATTCAAAGATTCAACAGGACGTAAACATACACACATAACTAAAGCTAAGAGTAATCAAAGGTTTACAGTTGTTGAGGCAGAGAGTAAAGAAGAAGCGAAAGAGAAGTACGAGAAACAAGTTAAAAGGGATGCAGTTATTAAAGTGGGTCAGTTGTTTGAAAATATAAGGGAGTGTGGGAAATGATTAAAAAACTTAAAAATATGGATGGGTTCGACATCTTTATTGTTGGAATACTGTCATTATTCGGTATAACCGCATTGCTACTTGTTGTCGCATTGCCTATCTATACAGTGGCTAGTTACCAAAACAAAGAAGTACATCAAGGGACAATTACAGATAAATATAACAAAAGACAAGATAAAGAGGACAAATTCTATATTGTATTAGATGATAAACAAGTCATCGAAAACTCAGACTTATTCTTCAAAGGAAAGTTTGATAGCGCAGACATACAAGCTAGGTTAAAAGTAGGTGATAAAGTAAAAGTTAAGACGATTGGATATAGAATACACTTTTTAAATTTATATCCGGTCTTATACGAAGTAAAGAAGGTAGATAAAAAATGATTAAGCAAATACTAAGATTATTATTCTTACTAGCGATGTATGAGTTAGGTAAGTATGTAACTGAGCAAGTATATATTATGATGACGGCTAATGATGATGTAGAGGCGCCGAGTGATTACGTCTTTCGAGCGGAGGTAAGTGAGTGATGTGGATTACTATGACTATTGTATTTGCTATATTGCTATTAGTTTGTATCAGTATTAATAGTGATCGTGCAAGGGAGATACAAGCGCTCAGATATATGAATGATTATCTACTTGATGAAGTAGTTAAAACTAAAGGATACAACGGGTTAAAAGAATACAGGATTGAATTAAAGCGAATAAATAACGATATTAAAAAGTAATTTATATTATCGGAGGTATTGCATTGAATGATAAAGATTGAGAAACACGATATCAAAAAGCTTGAAGAATACATTCAGCACATCGATAACTATCGAAGAGAGTTGAAGATGCGAGAATATGAATTACTTGAAAGTCATGAACCAGATAATGCGGGAGCTGGCAAAAGTAATTTGCCGGGTAACCCGATTGAACGATGTGCAATAAAGAAGTTTAGTGATAACAGGTACAATACATTAAGAAATATAGTTAACGGTGTAGATAGATTGATAGATGAAAGTGATGAGGATACGCTTGAGTTATTAAGGTTTAGATATTGGGATTGTCCTATTGGTTGTTATGAATGGGAAGATATAGCACATTACTTTGGTACAAGTAAGACAAGTATATTACGTAGAAGGAATGCACTGATCGATAAGTTAGCAAAGTATATTGGTTATGTGTAGCGGACTTTTACCCTATGTAAGTCCGCATTAAAACAGTTTATTATGTTAGTATCAGATTAATATTTAAAGTTATTAAATGCTAATACGACGCATGAACAAGAGGCGCATCACTATGTGATGTGTCTTTTTATTTATGAGGTATGAACATGTTCAAACTAATAGTAAATACATTACTACACATCAAGTATAGATGAGTCTTGATACTACTTAAGTTATATAAGGTGAAACATTATGATGACTAAAGACGAACGCATACGATTCTATAAGTCTAAAGAATGGCAAACAACAAGAAAAAGAGTGCTAGAAAGAGATAATTATGAATGTCAACAATGTAAGAGAGACGGCAAGTTAACGACATATGACAAAAGCAAGCGTAAGTCGTTGGATGTAGATCATATATTATCGCTAGAACATCATCCGGAGTTTGCTCATGACTTAAACAATTTAGAAACACTATGTATTAAATGTCACAACAAAAAAGAAAAGAGATTTATAAAAAAAGAAAATAAATGGAAAGACGAAAAATGGTAAATACCCCCGGGTCAAAAAAATCAAAAGCGATCAAAATACTTGGGGAACGGGCAGGGGCTCGACTTCGCGATAATTTTAAAAATCCATGTATAACCCCCCCTCTTATAACCATTTTAAGGCAGGTGATGAAATGGAGATTATAGTTGATGAAAACTTAGTGCTTAAAGAAAAAGAAAGGCTGCAAGTATTATATAAAGACATACCTAGCAATAAATTAAAAGTAGTTGATGGTTTAATTATTCAAGCAGCAAGGCTACGTGTAATGCTTGATTACATGTGGGAAGACATAAAAGAAAAAGGTGACTATGATTTATTTACTCAATCTGAAAAGGCGCCACCATATGAAAGGGAAAGACCAGTAGCCAAACTATTTAATGCTAGAGATGCTGCATATCAAAAAATAATCAAACAATTATCGGATTTATTGCCCGAAGAGAAAGAAGACACAGAAACGCCATCTGATGATTACCTATGATTAGTAATAAATACGTTGATGAATATATAAATTTGTGGAAACAAGGAAAGATAATTTTAAATAAAGAAAGAATTGATCTCTTTAATTATCTACAAAAACATATATATTCACGAGATGATGTATATTTTGATGAACAGAAAATCGAGGATTGTATCAAATTTATTGAAAAATGGTATTTTCCAACATTACCATTTCAAAGGTTTATCATAGCTAATATATTTCTTATAGATAAAAATACAGATGAAGCTTTCTTTACAGAATTTGCTATTTTCATGGGACGTGGAGGCGGGAAAAACGGTCTAATAAGTGCTATTAGTGATTTTCTTTCTACGCCCTTACACGGAGTTAAAGAATATCACATCTCCATTGTTGCTAATAGTGAAGATCAAGCAAAAACATCGTTTGATGAAATCAGAACCGTTTTAATGGATAACAAACGAAATAAGACGGGTAAAACGCCAAAAGCTCCTTATGAAGTTAGTAAAGCAAAAATAATAAACCGTGCAACTAAATCGGTTATTCGATATAACACATCAAACACAAAAACCAAAGACGGTGGACGTGAGGGGTGTGTTATTTTTGATGAAATTCATTATTTCTTTGGTCCTGAAATGGTAAACGTCAAACGTGGTGGATTAGGTAAAAAGAAAAATAGAAGAACGTTTTATATAAGTACTGATGGTTTTGTTAGAGAGGGTTATATCGATGCAATGAAGCACAAAATTGCAAGTGTATTAAGTGGCAAGGTTAAAAATAGTAGATTGTTTGCTTTTTATTGTAAGTTAGACGATCCAAAAGAAGTTGATGACAGACAGACGTGGGAAAAGGCGAACCCAATGTTACATAAACCGTTATCAGAATACGCTAAAACACTGCTAAGTACGATTGAAGAAGAATATAACGATTTACCATTCAACCGTTCAAATAAGCCCGAATTCATGACTAAGCGAATGAATTTGCCTGAAGTTGACCTTGAAAAAGTAATAGCACCATGGAAAGAAATACTAGCGACTAATAGAGAGATACCAAATTTAGATAATCAAATGTGTATTGGTGGTTTAGACTTTGCAAACATTCGAGATTTTGCAAGTGTAGGGCTATTATTCCGAAAAAACGATGATTACATTTGGTTAGGACATTCGTTTGTAAGACAAGGGTTTTTGGATGATGTCAAATTAGAACCTCCTATTAAAGAATGGGAAAAAATGGGATTATTGACCATTGTCGATGATGATGTCATTGAAATTGAATATATAGTTGATTGGTTTTTAAAGGCTAGAGAAAAATATGGGCTTGAAAAAGTCATAGCTGATAATTATAGAACTGATATTGTAAGACGTGCGTTTGAGGATGCTGGCATAAAACTTGAAGTACTTAGAAATCCAAAAGCAATACATGGATTACTTGCACCACGTATCGATACAATGTTTGCGAAACATAACGTAATATATGGAGACAATCCTTTGATGCGTTGGTTTACTAATAATGTTGCAGTAAAGGTTAAACCCGATGGTAATAAAGAATATATTAAAAAAGATGAAAATAGAAGAAAAACCGATGGGTTCATGGCTTTTGTTCACGCATTATATAGAGCAGACGATATAGTAGACAAAGACATGTCTAAAGCGCTTGATGCATTAATGAGTATAGATTTCTAATAGAGGAGGTGAGACATGAGTATTCTAGAAAAGATATTTAAAACTAGGAAAGATATAACATATATGCTTGATTTAGATATGATAGAAGATCTATCACAACAAGCGTATGTGAAACGTTTAGCGATTGATAGTTGTATTGAATTTGTTGCGCGAGCTGTCGCTCAAAGTCATTTTAAAGTATTGGAAGGTAATAGAATTCAAAAGAATGATGTTTACTACAAGTTAAATATAAAACCAAATACTGACTTATCAAGCGATAGTTTTTGGCAACAAGTTATATATAAACTAATTTATGATAACGAGGTTTTAATCGTAGTAAGTGACAGCAAAGAATTACTTATCGCAGATAGCTTTTACAGAGAAGAGTACGCTTTGTATGATGATATATTCAAAGATGTAACGGTTAAAGATTATACTTATCAACGTACTTTCACAATGCAAGAGGTCATATATTTAAAGTACAACAACAATAAAGTGACACACTTTGTAGAAAGTCTATTCGAAGATTACGGGAAAATATTCGGAAGAATGATAGGTGCACAATTAAAAAACTATCAAATAAGAGGGATTTTGAAATCTGCCTCTAGCGCATATGACGAAAAGAATATAGAAAAATTACAAGCGTTCACAAATAAATTATTCAATACTTTTAATAAAAATCAACTAGCAATCGCGCCTTTGATAGAAGGTTTTGATTATGAGGAATTATCTAATGGTGGTAAGAATAGTAACATGCCTTTTTCTGAATTGAGTGAGCTAATGAGAGATGCAATAAAAAATGTTGCGTTGATGATTGGTATACCTCCAGGTTTGATTTACGGAGAAACAGCTGATTTGGAAAAAAACACGCTTGTATTTGAGAAGTTCTGTTTAACACCTTTATTAAAAAAGATTCAGAACGAATTAAACGCGAAACTCATAACACAAAGCATGTATTTGAAAGATACAAGAATAGAAATTGTCGGTGTGAATAAAAAAGACCCACTTCAATATGCTGAAGCAATTGACAAACTTGTAAGTTCTGGTTCATTTACAAGGAATGAGGTGCGGATTATGTTAGGTGAAGAACCATCAGACAATCCTGAATTAGACGAATACCTGATTACTAAAAACTACGAAAAAGCTAACAGTGGTGAAAATGATGAAAAAGAAAAAGATGAAAACACTTTGAAAGGTGGTGATGAAGATGAAAGCGGAGATTAAAGGCGTCATCGTTTCCAACGAAGATAAATGGGTTTACGAAATGCTTGGTATGGATTCGACTTGTCCTAAAGATGTTTTAACACAACTAGAATTTAGTGATGAAGATGTTGATATTATAATTAACTCAAATGGTGGTAACCTAGTAGCTGGTAGTGAAATATATACACATTTACATTTAAGAGCTCATAAAGGCAAAGTGAATGTTCGTATCACAGCAATAGCAGCAAGTGCGGCATCGCTTATCGCAATGGCTGGTGACCACATCGAAATGAGTCCGGTTGCTAGAATGATGATTCACAATCCTTCAAGTATTGCGCAAGGAGAAGCGAAAGATCTAAATCATGCTGCAGAAACATTAGAACATGTTGGTCAAATAATGGCTGAGGCATATGCGGTTAGAGCTGGTAAAAACAAACAAGAACTTGTAGAAATGATGGCTAGGGAAACGTGGCTAAATGCTGATGAAGCCATTGAACAAGGTTTTGCGGATAGTAAAATGTTTGAAAACGACAATATGCAAATTGTAGCAAGCAATACACAAGTGTTATCGAAAGATGTATTAAATCGTGTAACAGCTTTGGTAAGTAAAACGCCAGAGGTTAACATTGATATTGACGCAATAGCAAATAAAGTAATTGAAAAAATAAATATGAAAGAAAAGGAATCAGAAATCGATGTTGCAGATAGTAAAGTATCAGCAAATGGATTTTCAAGATTCCTTTTTTAATACAAAAAATAGGAGGTCATAAAATGACTATAAATTTATCGGAAACATTCGCAAATGCGAAAAACGAATTTATTAATGCAGTAAACAACGGTGAACCGCAAGAAAGACAAAATGAATTGTACGGTGACATGATTAACCAACTATTTGAAGAAACTAAATTACAAGCAAAAGCAGAAGCTGAAAGAGTTTCTAGTTTACCTAAATCAGCACAATCTTTGAGTGCAAACCAAAGAAGTTTCTTCATGGATATCAATAAAAACGTTAACTATAAAGAAGAAAAACTTTTGCCAGAAGAAACAATTGATAGAATTTTTGAAGATTTGACGACGAATCATCCGTTATTAGCTGATTTAGGTATTAAAAACGCTGGTTTGCGTTTGAAGTTCTTAAAATCTGAAACTTCTGGCGTAGCCGTTTGGGGTAAAATCTATGGTGAAATTAAAGGTCAATTAGATGCTGCGTTCAGTGAAGAAACAGCAATTCAAAATAAATTGACAGCGTTTGTTGTTTTACCAAAAGATTTAAATGATTTTGGTCCTGCGTGGATTGAAAGATTTGTTCGTGTTCAAATCGAAGAAGCATTTGCAGTGGCGCTTGAAACTGCGTTCTTAAAAGGTACTGGTAAAGACCAACCAATCGGCTTAAACCGTCAAGTACAAAAAGGTGTATCGGTAACTGAGGGTGCTTATCCAGAGAAAGAAGAACAAGGTACGCTTACATTTGCTAATCCGCGCGCTACAGTTAATGAATTGACGCAAGTGTTTAAATACCACTCAACTAACGAGAAAGGTAAATCAGTAGCGGTTAAAGGTAATGTAACAATGGTTGTTAATCCGTCCGATGCTTTTGAGGTTCAAGCACAGTATACACATTTAAATGCAAATGGCGTATATGTTACTGCTTTACCATTTAATTTGAATGTTATCGAGTCTACAGTCCAAGAAGCAGGTAAGGTTTTAACGTACGTTAAAGGTTTATATGATGGTTATTTAGCTGGTGGTATTAATGTTCAGAAATTTAAAGAAACACTTGCGTTAGATGATATGGATTTATACACTGCAAAACAATTTGCTTACGGCAAAGCGAAAGATAATAAAGTTGCTGCTGTTTGGAAATTAGATTTAAAAGGACATAAGCCAGCTTTAGAAGGTACCGAAGAAACACTATAAAATTTTATGAGGTGATAAAATGGTGAAATTTAAAGTTGTTAGAGCTTTTAAAGACATAGAGCACAATCAACACAAGTACAAAGTAGGGGAGTTGTATCCAGCTGAAGGGTATAACAATCCTCGTGTTGAATTGTTGACAAATCAAATCAAAAATAAGTACGACAAAGTTTATATCGTACCTTTAGATAAGCTGACAAAACAAGAATTATTAGAACTATGCGAATCATTACAAAAAAAAGCGTCTAGTTCAATGGTTAAAAGTGAAATCGTCGACTTATTGAATGGTGAAGACAATGACGATTGATGATTTGCTTGTCAAATTTAAATCACTTGAAAAGATTGACCATAATTCAGAGGATGAGTACTTAAAGCAGTTGTTAAAAATGTCGTACGAGCGTATAAAAAATCAGTGCGGAGTTTTTGAATTAGAGAATTTAATAGGTCAAGAATTGATACTTATACGCGCTAGATATGCTTATCAAGATTTATTAGAACACTTCAACGATAATTACAGACCTGAAATAATAGATTTTTCGTTATCTCTAATGGAGGTATCAGAAGATGAAGAAAGTGTTTAAAAAACCTAGAATTACAACTAAACGTTTAAATACTCGTGTTCATTTTTATAAGTATACTGAAAATAATGGTCCAGAAGCTGGAGAAAAAGAAGAAAAATTATTATATAGCTGTTGGGCGAGTATTGATGGTGTCTGGTTACGTGAATTAGAACAAGCTATCTCAAACGGAACCCAAAATGACATTAAATTGTATATTCGTGATCCGCAAGGTGATTATTTACCCAGTGAAGAACATTATCTTGAAATTGAATCAAGATATTTCAAAAATCGTTTGAATATAAAGCAAGTATCACCAGATTTGGATAATAAAGACTTTATTATGATTCGTGGAGGATATAGTTCATGAGTGTGAAAGTGATAGGTGATAAAGCATTAGAAAGAGAATTAGAAAAACGTTTTGGCATAAAAGAGATGGTAAAAGTTCAAGATAAGGCGCTAATAGCTGGTGCTAAGGTAATTGTTGAAGAAGTAAAAAAACAACTAAAGCCCTCAAAAGATACGGGAGCATTAATTAATGAGGTAAGTTTTAGTAAACCTGAATGGATAAACGGAAAACGTACAATTACTGTTTATTGGCGAGGTTCTAAAGACCGTTATAAAATCGTACATTTAATTGAATATGGACACGTTCAAAAAGGAACAGGTAAATTTATCAAACCTAAAGCTATGGGCGGTGTTAATAGAGCAATAAGACAAGGGCAAAATAAGTATTTTGAGACGCTAAAAAGGGAGTTGAAAAAATTGTGATTGATATTTTGTACAAAGTTCATGAAGTGATTAGTCAAGACAGAATTATTAGAGAGCACGTAAATATCAATAATATTAAGTTCAATAAATACCCTAATGTAAAAGATACTGATGTACCTTTTATTGTTATTGACGATATCGACGACCCAATACCTACAACTTATACTGACGGAGATGAGTGTGCATATAGTTATATTGTCCAAATAGATGTTTTTGTTAAGTACAATGATGAATATAATGCGAGAATCATAAGAAATAAGATATCTAATCGCATTCAAAAGTTATTATGGTCTGAACTAAAAATGGGAAATGTTTCAAATGGAAAACCGGAATATATAGAAGAATTTAAAACATATAGAAGCTCTCGCGTTTACGAGGGCATTTTTTATAAGGAGGAAAATTAAATGGCAGTAAAACATGCAAGTGCGCCAAAGGCGTATATTAACATTACTGGTTTAGGTTTCGCTAAATTAACGAAAGAAGGCGCGGAATTAAAATATAGTGATATTACAAAAACAAAAGGATTACAAAAAATTGGTGTTGAAACTGGTGGAGAACTTAAAACAGCTTATGCTGATGGCGGTCCAATTGAATCAGGGAATACAGACGGAGAAGGTAAAATCTCATTACAAATGCATGCGTTCCCTAAAGAGATTCGCAAAATTGTTTTTAATGAAGATTATGATGAAGATGGCGTTTACGAAGAGAAACAAGGTAAACAAAACAATTACGTAGCTGTATGGTTCAGACAAGAGCGTAGAGACGGTACATTTAGAACAGTTTTATTACCTAAAGTTATGTTTACAAATCCTAAAATCGATGGAGAAACGGCTGAGAAAGATTGGGATTTCTCAAGTGAAGAGGTTGAAGGTGAGGCACTTTTCCCTTTAGTTGATAATAAAAAGTCAGTACGTAAGTATATCTTTGATTCAGCTAACATGACAAATCATGATGGAGACGGTGAAAAAGGCGAAGAGGCTTTCTTAAAGAAAATTTTAGGCGAAGAATATACTGGAAACGTGACAGAGGATAGCGAAGAAACTTTGTAACGAAACCGGCTTCATCGGAAACTGCGGTAAAGTCGGTTAATATACCAGATAGCATTAAAACACTTAAAGTTGGCGACACATACGATTTAAATGTTGTAGTAGAGCCATCTAATCAAAGTAAGTTATTGAAATACACAACAGATCAAACGAATATTGTATCAATCAATAGTGATGGTCAAGTTACTGCGGAAGCACAAGGCATTGCTACGGTTAAAGCAACAGTTGGTAATATGAGTGACACTATAACAATAAATGTAGAAGCATAAGAGGGGGCAACCCCTCTATTTTATTTGAAAATAAGGAGAGTATTATAAAATGGCAAAATTAAAACGTAACATTATTCAATTAGTAGAAGACCCGAAAGCAAATGAAATTAAATTACAAACGTACTTAACACCACACTTCATTTCATTTGAAATTGTATACGAAGCAATGGATTTAATCGATGATATTGAGGACGAAAATAGCACGATGAAACCAAGAGAAATCGCTGACAGATTGATGGATATGGTTGTAAAAATTTACGATAACCAATTCACAGTTAAAGACCTAAAAGAACGTATGCATGCACCTGATGGAATGAATGCACTTCGTGAACAAGTAATTTTCATTACTCAAGGTCAGCAAACTGAGGAAACTAGAAATTTTATCCAGAACATGAAATAAAGCCTGAAGATTTAACATATAAAGCAATGTTGAAAAATATGGATACTCTCATGATGGACTTAATTGAAAATGGTAAAGACGCTAACGAAGTTTTAAAAATGCCATTTCATTATGTACTTTCCATATATCAAAATAACAACAATGACATTTCTGAAGAAAAAGCAGAGGCTTTAATTGATGCGTTTTAACCTTAACCGTTTGGTTAGGGTTATTTTTTTGAACTTTTTTAGAAAGGAGGTAAAAAATGGGAGAAAGAATAAAAGGTTTATCTATAGGTTTGGATTTAGATGCAGCAAATTTAAATAGATCATTTGCAGAAATCAAACGAAACTTTAAAACTTTAAATTCTGACTTAAAGTTAACCGGTAACAACTTCAAATATACCGAAAAATCAACTCATAGTTACAAACAAAGGATTAAAGAACTTGATGGAACTATCACAGGTTATAAGAAAAACGTTGATGATTTAGCCAAGCAATATGGCAAGGTATCTCAAGAACAGGGCGAAAACAGCGCGGAAGCTCAAAAATTACGACAAGAATATAACAAACAAGCAAATGAGCTGAATTTTTTAGAAAAAGAACTAGAAAAAACAACAACTGAGTTTGAAGAGTTCAAAAAAGCTCAAGTTGAAGCTCAAAGAATGGCAGAAAGTGGCTGGGGAAAAACCAGTAAAGTTTTTGAAAGTATGGGACCTAAATTAACAAAAATGGGTGATGGTTTAAAATCCATTGGTAAAGGTTTGATGATTGGTGTTACCGCACCTGTTTTAGGTATTGCAGCAGCATCAGGAAAAGCTTTTGCAGAAGTTGATAAAGGTTTAGATACAGTTACCCAAGCAACAGGAGCAACCGGCGGAGAGCTTAAGAAGTTGCAGAATTCATTTAAAGATGTTTATGGCAACTTTCCAGCAGATGCTGAGACTGTAGGCGGTGTTTTAGGGGAAGTTAACACAAGGTTAGGTTTCACTGGCAAAGAACTTGAGAGTGCCACAGAGTCATTCTTGAAATTTAGTCACATAACAGGTTCTGAAGGCGTACAAGCCGTTCAATTAATTACGCGTGCAATGGGTGATGCAGGTATTGAAGCTGATGAGTATCAAAGTGTACTTGATATGGTAGCGAAAGCAGCACAGGCTAGCGGTATAAGTGTTGATACATTAGCTGATAGCATTACTAAATACGGTGCTCCAATGAGGGCTATGGGCTTTGAGATGAAAGAATCAATCGCTTTATTCTCTCAATGGGAGAAATCAGGTGTTAATACTGAAATAGCCTTCAGTGGTTTGAAAAAAGCTATATCCAATTGGGGTAAAGCTGGTAAAAATCCAAGAGAAGAATTTAAGAAGACATTAGCAGAAATTGAAAAGACGCCGGATATAGCTAGCGCAACAAGTTTAGCGATTGAAGCATTTGGTGCAAAAGCAGGTCCTGATTTAGCAGATGCTATTAAAGGTGGTCGTTTTAGTTATCAAGAATTTTTAAAAACTATCGAAGATTCCCAAGGCACAGTAAATCAAACGTTTAAAGATTCTGAAAGTGGCTCCGAAAGATTTAAAGTAGCAATGAATAAATTAAAATTAGTAGGTGCTGATGTATGGACTTCTATTGAAAGTGCGTTTGCACCAGTAATGGAAGAATTAATCAAAAAGCTATCTATAGCGGTTGATTGGTTTTCCAATTTAAGTGATGGTTCTAAAAGATCAATTGTTATTTTCGGTGGTATTGCTGCTGCAATTGGTCCTGTAGTTTTTGGATTAGGCGCATTTATAAGTACAATTGGCAATGCAGTAACTGTATTAGCCCCACTATTAGCTGGTATTGCAAAGGCTGATGGATTAATTAGTTTTTTATCGACTAAAGTACCTATATTAGGAACTGTCTTCACGGCTTTAACTGGTCCAATTGGCATTGTATTAGGTGTTTTGGCTGGCTTAGCAGTCGCATTTACAATTGCTTATAAGAAATCTGAAACTTTCAGAAATTTTGTTAATGGTGCAATTGAAAGTGTTAAACAAACATTTAGTAATTTTATTCAATTTATTCAACCTTTCATTGATTCTGTTAAAAACATCTTTAAACAAGCGATATCAGCAATAGTTGATTTTGCTAAAGATATTTGGAGTCAAATTAATGGATTCTTTAATGAAAACGGAATTTCTATTGTTCAAGCGCTTCAAAATATATGCAATTTTATCAAAGCTATATTTGAATTTATTATAAATTTTGTAATTAAACCAATCATGTTCGCGATTTGGCAAGTGATGCAATTTATTTGGCCGGCGGTTAAAGCTTTAATTGTCAGTACTTGGGAGAATATAAAAGGTGTGATACAAGGAGCTTTAAATATCATACTAGGTTTAATTAAGTTCTTCTCAAGTTTATTTACTGGAGATTGGCGAGGAGTTTGGGATGCGATTGTTATGATTCTTAAAGGAGTCGTTCAATTAATATGGAATTTAATTCAATTATGGTTTGTAGGCAAAATACTTGGCGTTGTTAGGTACTTTGGCGGATTGCTAAAAGGATTAATAGCAGGTATTTGGGACGTAATAAAAAGTATATTCAGTAAATCTTTATCAGCAATTTGGAATGCGACAAAAAGTATTTTTGGATTCTTATTTAATAGTGTCAAATCAATTTTCACGAATATGAAAAATTGGTTATCTAATACTTGGAGTAGTATCCGTACGAATACGATAGGAAAAGCGCAGTCATTATTTAGTGGCGTCAAATCAAAATTTACTAATTTATGGAATGCGACGAAAGAAATTTTTAGTAATTTAAGAAATTGGATGTCAAATATTTGGAATTCCATTAAAGATAATACGGTAGGAATTGCTAGCCGTTTATGGAGTAAGGTACGTGGAATTTTTACAAATATGCGTGACGGCTTACAAAGTATTATCAGCAAAATTAAAAGTCATATCGGCGGTATGGTAGATGCTATTAAAAAAGGACTTAATAAATTAATCGACGGTTTAAACTGGGTCGGTGGTAAGTTGGGCATGGATAAAATACCTAAGTTACATACTGGTACAGAGCACACACATACTACTACAAGATTAGTTAAGAACGGTAAGATTGCACGTGACACATTCGCTACAGTTGGAGATAAGGGACGCGGAAATGGTCCAAATGGTTTTAGAAACGAAATGATTGAATTCCCTAATGGTAAACGTGTAATCACACCAAATACAGATACTACTGCTTATTTACCTAAAGGCTCAAAAGTATATAACGGTGCACAAACTTATTCAATGTTAAACGGAACTCTTCCAAGATTTAGTTTAGGTACTATGTGGAAAGATATTAAGTCCGGTGCATCATCAGCATTTAACTGGACAAAAGATCAAATAGGTAAAGGTACCAAATGGCTTGGCGATAAAGTTGGCGATGTTTTAGATTTTATTGAAAATCCAGGAAAACTTTTAAATTATATACTTGAAGCTTTTGGAATTGATTTCAATTCTTTAACTAAAGGAATGGGAATTGCAGGCGACATAACAAAAGCTGCATGGTCTAAGATTAAGAAAAGTGCTACTGATTGGATAAAAGAAAATTTAGAAGCTATGGGCGGTGGCGATTTAGTCGGCGGAATATTAGACCCTGACAAAATTAATTATCATTATGGACGTACCGCAGCTTATACCGCTGCAACTGGAAGACCATTTCATGAAGGTGTCGATTTTCCATTTGTATATCAAGAAGTTAGAACGCCTATGGGTGGTAGACTTACAAGAATGCCGTTTATGTCTGGTGGTTATGGTAACTATGTAAAAATTACTAGTGGCGTTATCGATATGCTATTTGCGCATTTGAAAAACTTTAGCAAATCACCACCTAGTGGCACGATGGTAAAGCCCGGCGATGTTGTTGGTTTAACTGGTAATACCGGATTTAGTACAGGACCACACTTACATTTTGAAATGAGGAGAAACGGACGCCATTTTAACCCTGAACCATATTTAAGAAATGCAAAGAAAAAAGGTAGGTTATCAATTGGTGGCGGTGATGCTACTTCTGGAAGTGGTGCAACTTATGCCAGCCGAGTAATCCGACAAGCGCAAAGTATTTTAGGAGGACGTTATAAAGGTAAGTGGATTCATGACCAGATGATGCGAGTTGCAAAGCGTGAAAGCAACTATCAATCAAATGCAGTGAATAATTGGGATATTAATGCTCAAAGAGGAGACCCGTCTAGAGGATTATTCCAAATTATCGGCTCAACTTTTAGAGCTAACGCTAAACGAGGGTACACTAATTATAATAATCCAGTACATCAAGGTATCTCAGCAATGCAGTACATTGTTAGACGATATGGTTGGGGTGGTTTTAAACGTGCTGGTGATTACGCATATGCTACAGGTGGAAAAGTTTTTGATGGTTGGTATAACTTAGGTGAAGACGGTCATCCAGAATGGATTATTCCAACAGATCCAGCTCGTAGAAATGATGCAATGAAGATTTTGCATTATGCAGCAGCAGAAGTAAGAGGGAAAAAAGCGAGTAAAAATAAGCGTCCTAGCCAATTATCAGACTTAAACGGGTTTGATGATCCTAGCTTATTATTGAAAATGATTGAACAACAGCAACAACAAATAGCTTTATTACTGAAAATAGCACAATCTAACGATGTGATTGCAGATAAAGATTATCAGCCGATTATTGACGAATACGCTTTTGATAAAAAGGTGAACGCGTCTATAGAAAAGCGAGAAAGGCAAGAATCAACAAAAGTAAAGTTTAGAAAAGGAGGAATTGCTATTCAATGATAGACACTATTAAAGTGAACAACAAAACAATTCCTTGGTTGTATGTCGAAAGAGGGTTTGAAATACCCTCTTTTAATTATGTTTTAAAAACAGAAAATGTAGATGGACGTTCGGGGTCTATATATAAAGGGCGTAGGCTTGAATCTTATAGTTTTGATATACCTTTGGTGGTACGTAATGACTATTTATCTCACAACGGCATTAAAACACATGATGACGTCTTGAATGAATTAGTAAAGTTTTTTAACTACGAGGAACAAGTTAAATTACAATTCAAATCTAAAGATTGGTACTGGAACGCTTATTTCGAAGGACCAATAAAGCTGCACAAAGAATTTACAATACCTGTTAAGTTCACTATCAAAGTAGTACTAACAGACCCTTACAAATATTCAGTAACAGGAAATAAAAATACTGCGATTTCAGACCAAGTTTCAGTTGTAAATAGTGGGACTGCTGACACTCCTTTAATTGTTGAAGCCCGAGCAATTAAACCATCTAGTTACTTTATGATTACTAAAAATGATGAAGATTATTTTATGGTTGGTGATGATGAGGTAACCAAAGAAGTTAAGGATTACATGCCTCCTGTTTATCATAGTGAGTTTCGTGATTTCAAAGGTTGGACTAAGATGATTACTGAAGATATTCCAAGTAATGACTTAGGTGGTAAGGTCGGGGGTGACTTTGTGATATCCAATCTTGGCGAAGGATATAAAGCAACTAATTTTCCTGATGCAAAAGGTTGGGTTGGTGCTGGCACGAAACGAGGGCTCCCTAAAGCGATGACAGATTTTCAAATTACCTATAAATGTATTGTTGAACAAAAAGGTAAAGGTGCCGGAAGAACAGCACAACATATTTATGATAGTGATGGTAAGTTACTTGCTTCTATTGGTTATGAAAATAAATATCATGATAGAAAAATAGGACATATTGTTGTTACGTTGTATAACCAAAAAGGAGACCCCAAAAAGATATACGACTATCAGAATAAACCGATAATGTATAACTTGGACAGAATCGTTGTTTATATGCGGCTCAGAAGAGTAGGTAATAAATTTTCTATTAAAACTTGGAAATTTGATCACATTAAAGACCCAGATAGACGTAAACCTATTGATATGGATGAGAAAGAGTGGATAGATGGCGGTAAGTTTTATCAGCGTCCAGCTTCTATCATAGCTATCTATAGTGCGAAGTATAACGGTTATAAGTGGATGGAGATGAATGGATTAGGTTCATTCAATACGGAGATTCTACCGAAACCGAAAGGCGCAAGGGATGTCATTATACAAAAAGGTGATTTAGTGAAAATAGATATGCAAGCAAAAAGTGTTGTCATCAATGAGGAACCAATGTTGAGCGAGAAATCGTTTGGAAGTAATTATTTCAATGTTGATTCTGGGTACAGTGAATTAATCATACAACCTGAAAACGTCTTTGATACGACGGTTAAATGGCAAGATAGATATTTATAGAAAGGAGATGAGAGTGTGATACATGTTTTAGATTTTAACGACAAGATTATAGATTTCCTTTCTACTGATGACCCTTCCTTAGTTAGAGCGATTCATAAACGTAATGTTAATGACAATTCAGAAATGCTTGAACTGCTCATATCATCAGAAAGAGCTGAAAAGTTCCGTGAACGACATCGTGTTATTATAAGGGATTCAAACAAACAATGGCGTGAATTTATTATTAACTGGGTTCAAGATACGATGGACGGCTACACAGAGATAGAATGTATAGCGTCTTATCTTGCTGATATAACAACAGCTAAACCGTATGCACCAGGAAAATTTGAGAAAAAGACAACTTCAGAAGCATTGAAAGATGTGTTGAGCGATACAGGTTGGGAAGTTTCTGAACAAACCGAATACGATGGCTTACGTACTACGTCATGGACTTCTTATCAAACTAGATATGAAGTTTTAAAGCAATTATGTACAACCTATAAAATGGTTTTAGATTTTTATATTGAGCTTAGCTCTAATACCGTCAAAGGTAGATATGTAGTACTCAAAAAGAAAAACAGCTTATTCAAAGGTAAAGAAATTGAATATGGTAAAGATTTAGTCGGGTTAACTAGGAAGATTGATATGTCAGAAATCAAAACAGCATTAATTGCTGTGGGACCTGAAAATGACAAAGGGAAGCGTTTAGAGCTAGTTGTGACAGATGACGAAGCGCAAAGTCAATTCAACCTACCTATGCGCTATATTTGGGGGATATATGAACCACAATCAGATGATCAAAATATGAATGAAACACGATTAAGTTCTTTAGCCAAAACAGAGTTAAATAAACGTAAGTCGGCAGTTATGTCATATGAGATTACTTCTACTGATTTGGAAGTTACGTATCCGCACGAGATTATATCAATTGGCGATACAGTCAGAGTAAAACATAGAGATTTTAACCCGCCATTGTATGTAGAGGCAGAAGTTATTGCTGAAGAATATAACATAATTTCAGAAAATAGCACATATACATTCGGTCAACCTAAAGAGTTCAAAGAATCAGAATTACGAGAAGAGTTTAACAAGCGATTAAACCTAATACACCAAAAATTAAACGACAATATTAGCAATATCAATACTATAGTAAAAGATGTTGTAGATGGTGAATTAGAATACTTTGAACGCAAAATTCATAAAAGTGATACACCGCCAGAAAATCCAGTCAATGATACGCTTTGGTATGATACAAGTAACCCTGATGTTGCTGTCTTGCGTAGATATTGGAATGGTCGATGGATTGAAGCAACACCAAATGATGTTGAAAAATTAGGTGGTATAACAAGAGAGAAAGCGCTATTCAGTGAATTAAACAATATTTTTATTAATTTATCTATACAACACGCTAGTCTTTTGTCAGAAGCTACAGAATTACTGAATAGCGAGTACTTAGTAGATAATGATTTGAAAGCGGACTTACAAGCAAGTTTAGACGCTGTGATTGATGTTTATAATCAAATTAAAAATAATTTAGAATCTATGACACCCGAAACTGCAACGATTGGTCGGTTGGTAGATACAAAAACTTTATTTCTTGAGTATAGAAAGAAATTACAAGATGTTTATACAGATGTAGAAGATGTCAAAATCGCCATTTCAGATAGATTTAAATTATTACAGTCACAATACACTGATGAAAAATATAAAGAAGCGTTGGAAATAATAGCAACAAAATTTGGTTTAACGGTGAATGAAGATTTGCAGTTAGTCGGAGAACCTAATGTTGTTAAATCAGCTATTGAAGCAGCTAGAGAATCCACAAAAGAACAATTACGTGACTATGTAAAAACATCGGACTATAAAACAGACAAAGACGGTATTGTTGAACGTTTAGATACTGCTGAAGCTGAGAGAACGACTTTAAAAGGTGAAATCAAAGATAAAGTTACGTTAAACGAATATCGAAACGGATTGGAAGAACAAAAACAATATACTGATGACCAGTTAAGTGATTTGTCCAATAATCCTGAGATTAAAGCAAGTATTGAACAAGCAAATCAAGAAGCGCAAGAAGCTTTAAAATCATACATTGATGCTCAAGATAATCTTAAAGAGAAGGAATCGCAAGCGTATGCTGATGGTAAAATTTCGGAAGAAGAGCAACGCGCTATACAAGATGCTCAAGCTAAACTTGAAGAGGCAAAACAAAACGCAGAACTAAAGGCTAGAAACGCTGAAAAGAAAGCTAATGCTTATACAGACAACAAGGTCAAAGAAAGCACAGATGCACAGAGGAGAACACTGACTCGCTATGGTTCTCAAATTATACAAAATGGTAAGGAAATCAAATTAAGAACTACTAAAGAAGAGTTTAATGCAACCAATCGTACACTTTCAAATATATTAAACGAGATTGTCCAAAACGTTACAGATGGAACAACAATCAGATATGATGATAACGGAGTGGCTCAAGCTTTAAATGTGGGGCCACGTGGTATTAGATTAAATGCTGATAAAATTGATATTAACGGTAATAGAGAAATAAACCTTCTTATCCAAAATATGCGAGATAAAGTAGATAAAACCGATATTGTCAACAGCCTTAATTTATCAAGAGAGGGTCTTGATATCAATGTTAATAGAATTGGAATTAAAGGCGGTAACAATAACAGATATGTTCAAATACAGAATGATTCTATTGAACTAGGTGGTATTGTGCAACGAACTTGGAAAGGCAAACGATCAACCGATGATATATTCACACGTCTTAAAGATGGACATCTAAGGTTTAGAAATAATACCGCAGGCGGTTCACTTTATATGTCACATTTTGGTATTTCAACATATATTGATGGAGAAGGCGAAGACGGAGGTTCATCCGGTACTATTCAATGGTGGGATAAAACTTACAGTGATAGCGGTATGAATGGCATAACAATCAATTCCTATGGTGGTGTCGTTGCACTAACGTCAGATAATAATCGGGTTGTTCTGGAGTCTTACGCTTCATCGAATATCAAAAGCAAACAGGCACCGGTGTATTTATATCCAAACACAGACAAAGTGCCTGGATTAAACCGATTTGCATTCACGCTGTCTAATGCAGATAATGCTTATTCGAGTGACGGTTATATTATGTTTGGTTCTGATGAGAACTATGATTACGGTGCGGGTATCAGGTTTTCTAAAGAAAGAAATAAAGGTCTTGTTCAAATTGTTAATGGACGATATGCAACAGGTGGAGATACAACAATCGAAGCAGGGTATGGCAAATTTAATATGCTGAAACGACGTGATGGTAATAGGTATATTCATATACAGAGTACAGACCTACTGTCTGTAGGTTCAGATGATGCAGGAGATAGGATAGCTTCTAACTCAATTTATAGACGTACTTATTCGGCCGCAGCTAATTTGCATATTACTTCTGCTGGCACAATTGGGCGTTCGACATCAGCGCGTAAATACAAGTTATCTATCGAAAATCAATATAACGATAGAGATGAACAACTGGAACATTCAAAAGCTATTCTTAACTTACCTATTAGAACGTGGTTTGATAAAGCTGAGTCTGAAATTTTAGCTAGAGAGCTGAGAGAAGATAGAAAATTATCGGAAGACACCTATAAACTTGATAGATACGTAGGTTTGATTGCTGAAGAGGTGGAGAATTTAGGATTAAAAGAGTTTGTCACGTATGATGACAAAGGAGAAATTGAAGGTATAGCGTATGATCGTCTATGGATTCATCTTATCCCTGTTATCAAAGAACAACAACTAAGAATCAAGAAATTGGAGGAGTCAAAGAATGCAGGATAACAAACAAGGATTACAAGCTAATCCTGAATATACAATTCATTATTTATCACAGGAAATTATGAGGTTAACACAAGAAAACGCGATGTTAAAAGCGTATATACAAGAAAATAAAGAAAATCAACAATGTGCTGAGGAAGAGTAATCTTTAGCACTATTTTTATACAAAAATTTAAGGAGGTCATTTAATTATGGCAAAAGAAATTATCAACAATACAGAAAGGTTTATTTTAGTACAAATCGACAAAGAAGGTACAGAACGTGTAGTATATCAAGATTTCACAGGAAGTTTTACAACTTCTGAAATGGTTAACCATGCTCAAGATTTTAAATCTGAAGAAAACGCTAAGAAAATTGCGGAGACGTTAAATTTGTTATATCAATTAACTAACAAAAAACAACGTGTGAAAGTAGTTAAAGAAGTAGTTGAAAGATCAGATTTATCTCCAGAGGTAACAGTTAACACTGAAACAGTATGAAAAGCTATGAGTTAGATACTCATAATCTTTATTCTTTTAGAAAGCGGGTGTACTGAATTGGGGTGGTTCAAAAAACACGAACATGAATGGCGCATCAGAAGGTTAGAAGAGAATGATAAAACAATGCTCAGCACACTCAACGAAATTAAATTAGGTCAAAAAACCCAAGAGCAAGTTAACATTAAATTAGATAAAACCTTAGATGCTATTCAAAAAGAAAGAGAAATAGATGAAAAGAATAAGAAAGAAAATGATAAGAACATACGTGATATGAAAATGTGGGTGCTTGGTTTAGTTGGGACAATATTTGGGTCGCTAATTATAGCATTATTGCGTATGCTTATGGGCATATAAGAGAGGTGAATAAAATGTTTAAACTAATCTTTGGTTATAGTTTCTGGACATGTTTTTGGTTCGGTAAATGTAAATAAGTTTTAGTCAGTGCTTCGGTACTGACTTTTTATTTATTGTTGTAATTATGGTAATATGCAGAAGTGAGCAAGTTGGATAGATGGTGGCTATCTGAGTATAAGGAGGTGGTGCCTATGGTGGCATTACTGAAATCTTTAGAAAGGAGACGCCTAATGATTACAATTAGTACCATGTTGTAGTTTGGTTTATTCCTTATTGCATTGATAGGTCTAGTAATCAAGCTTATTGAATTAAGCAATAAAAAATAACCATCGCTAACTTTGGCTGGTTTCGATGGTTAAATGGTTATTAATTTAATCTTTAATCTAAAATAGCCACCGTCTTTTTAACGGGCTCATTAGGGTAACATGTTTGCGCATGTTGCCCTTTTTCTATATATAAATTAACACACCATAATATAAATATCAAATAGACGGCTTATTAGTCGTCTTTTTATTTTGGGTAAAAGGAGATAAGAATATGATTAATTGGAAAATTAGAATGAAACAAAAATCATTTTGGGTAGCGATATTGTCAGCTATCTTTTTATTTGCTCAAAACATCGCAAAAGCTATTGGGTATGATATCCAAGTTTATACAGAGCAATTAACAGACGGTTTAAACGCTATATTAGGATTTTTAGTATTAACTGGTGTGATTCAAGACCCGACTACTAAAGGTATAGGTGATAGCCACCAAGCTTTAGAATATGAAGAACCAAGAAGAAAATACTAGGAGGTAAAATAATGAAAACATACAGTGAAGCAAGAGCAAGGTTACGTTGGTATCAAGGTAGATATATTGATTTTGACGGTTGGTATGGTTACCAATGTGCAGATTTAGCAGTTGATTACATTTATTGGTTGTTAGAAATTAGAATGTGGGGAAATGCAAAAGATGCAATCAATAACGATTTTAAAAACATGGCAACAGTATATGAAAACACACCATCGTTTGTTCCACAAATAGGTGATGTGGCTGTATTTACCAAAGGAATATATAAACAATACGGTCATATTGGTTTAGTGTTTAATGGTGGTAATACAAACCAATTTTTAATTTTGGAACAGAACTATGACGGTAACGCAAATACGCCTGCAAAGTTACGTTGGGATAATTATTACGGCTGTACTCACTTTATTAGACCTAAGTATAAAAGTGAGGGCTTAATGAATAAGATCACAAATAAAGTTAAACCACCTGCTCAAAAAGCAGTCGGTAAATCTGCAAGTAAAATAACAGTTGGAAGTAAAGCGCCTTATAACCTTAAATGGTCAAAAGGTGCTTATTTTAATGCGAAAATCGACGGCTTAGGTGCTACTTCAGCCACTAGATACGGTGATAATCGTACTAACTATAGATTCGATGTTGGACAGGCTGTATACGCGCCTGGAACATTAATATATGTGTTTGAAATTATAGATGGTTGGTGTCGCATTTATTGGAACAATCATAATGAGTGGATATGGCATGAGAGATTGATTGTGAAAGAAGTGTTTTAATTCTTAGGTTAAAATGTTAAATATTTGTTAATTATTTTTTAATGTAATTTTAGTTTCTTTTAATATTTTATTGATTTTTAATATTTTCTCAATATAAAATGAAGTTGTTGATATTTATCATCTTAAATAAGGGTGTTAGCTATAAAAAGAGATAAATAAAAACAAATATATTATATTTGGAGGAAGCGCCATGCTCAAAAGAGGTTTATTATTTTTAACTGTTTTATTGTTATTATTCTCATTTTCTTCAATTACTAATGAGGTAAGTGCATCAAGTTCATTCGACAAAGGAAAATATAAAAAAGGCGATGACGCGAGTTATTTTGAACCAACAGGCCCGTATTTGATGGTAAATGTGACTGGAGTTGATGGTAAAGGAAATGAATTGCTATCCCCTCATTATGTCGAGTTTCCTATTAAACCTGGGACTACACTTACAAAAGAAAAAATTGAATACTATGTCGAATGGGCATTAGATGCGACAGCATATAAAGAGTTTAGAGTAGTTGAATTAGATCCAAGCGCAAAGATCGAAGTCACTTATTATGATAATAATAAGAAAAAAGAAGAAACGAAGTCTTTCCCTATAACAGAAAAAGGTTTTGTTGTCCCAGATTTATCAGAGCATATTAAAAACCCTGGATTCAACTTAATTACAAAGGTTATTATAGAAAAGAAATAAAACAAAATAGTTGTTTATTATAGAAAGCAATGTCTTGATTGAATATGTGTAGTGAAAATTATCTTTCATCAAATTCTCATTCATGCACGAATGGTTCTTCCCCACCTAATCAGATATTAGGTGACTTATGGGGAGAAATCAGTTAGGATGAAAAAGTGGATAATCCTTTTTTAGGCAGGTACTTCGGTACTTGCCTATTTTTTTATGTTATAATCTTTCTAGACGTATTCAAGGGACGTCTAGAAAGATTGTATGTTATAGCTAGCTTTCGGGCTAGTTTTTTGTTATGATGTGTTACACATGCATCAACTATTTACATCTATCCTTGTTCACCCAAGCATGTCACTGGGTGTTTTTCTTATGATAGAGAGCATAGTTTTCATACTACTCCCTCGTAGTATATATGACTTTAGCATTCCCGTATAATAGTTTACGGGGTGCTTTTTATGTTATAATTAACTGTATATAGTAGGAGTGAACTATATAGCCTGTTAAGTGGCCTAGTAACCTAACACTTATCCTGCAATTGATATCCTTTTTGCCCTTCACTCGATACATATATCTCAACAACATAGAAATATTACAGTCGCTACACCGCATCTTAAATGGTGTGGTTATTTTTATTGGAAGTGTGTATCAGGTATCAGTAATGTTAAAACACCAGCTAAAAATGAAAAGAATTCACCAGTGCCAGCAGGTTATACACTCGATAAAAACAATGTACCGTATAAAAAAGAGACTGGTTATTACACAGTTGCCAATGTTAAAGGTAATAACGTGAGGGATGGCTATTCAACTAATTCAAGAATTACAGGTGTATTACCCAATAACGCAACTATCAAATATGACGGCGCATATTGCATTAATGGCTATAGATGGATTACTTATATTGCTAATAGTGGACAACGTCGTTATATAGCGACAGGAGAGGTAGACAAGGCAGGTAATAGAATAAGCAGTTTTGGTAAGTTTAGTGCAGTTTGATAATTAGATATATATAAAGGTTTGGCAAGTTATGAAATGTCTGCCAAACCTTTATATAAAAAAGAAATATCTACCTTTTAATTTATGTAACTACTATTAGTATGCATATTCATTAGTTTTTCCAGGACCATTAATTACATAAGATGATTTAGACTCTCCTTTTTTAAAGAAGTATGTTTTATACATTTTACCTAGTAACTCAACATTTTTTCTATCTTCAGCAAGTGGTGTATTCAGATATACTGTATAGTAACCTTTATTTTCAGTTAAAATAACCATTTTTTCAAATTGAGCAGAATTTTTTGTGCCTTTCTTTAAATAATTTCTCAAACGTTCATCTAATTTTCCTAGCGTTGTAGGAAGACCACTATTTTTAAATGATTCTTTATAAGCTTTTTCTTTCTCTAACATTTTCTTATTTGATTCTATTTCTTCATTTGTAGGAAACGGTTCAAAAGTAAAAGCTTTCGCTGAATGATGGTGTGTACTGATTCCTGCCGTTAAAAAACTTAATGCTAAAACTGTTGTTGCTAATTTCTTTTTCATAATGATGTTAATTCTCCTTAAATTCTATATTTAAATTTATAGTTAGTTTTGCGAAATTCCTAAAATGAGTTTAATCTAATCGACGAAATATATTAATTAACTTGAAATTAATAAAAGATTAATTATTTTTAACTAAAAATTAAAATTCAATTAGTGTTTTGATGAATTTGGTCTCGATAAATTGAAATAATCTAAAAAACGCTATAATTTTTCTATTAATAGTAATTAATATGTGCTATATTTATCTTAGACACAGCAATGTGTTCAAATTTTCATCTAT
>NZ_KV830989.1:0-82686 GCF_001836945.1 Staphylococcus sp. HMSC062H10 | reverse complement strand
AGACACAGCAATGTGTTCAAATTTTCATCTATTCATAAGCTAGCCTTCGGGCTAGTTTTTTTGTGCTATATATATTTGTTTTAATTAAATAAAATTAGATAATGCAATAGTAGCCATTTTATGTTAATATTACCTTGGGCGTTTTCAAGGAGCGCCTTTCATTTTTTATGTATTGCTCCCCTTCGGGCTAGTATATTAAATTTATTTTTGCGCTTTCCAAATCAATGTATATGTGTTATATTGTTTATGGGAAGTAGGTAAGCATTTCGGTGCTTACCTTTTTTTGTTTTTCTATAAATACAATAAGGTATGTCAATTTGATAATTTATTAATTTTCATTTAATAAGAAGATCTATATAGTTAATGAATAATTAATGTACTTTTTTTTAGTTAGTCATTAAAATAAATTAGTACTAATTACTAAGGAGAATAAAAAATGAAAATTAGAAAATCTATACTTGCGGGAACTTTAGCAATCGTTTTAGCATCACCACTAGTAACTAATCTAGATAAAAATGAGGCACAAGCTAGCACAAGCTTGCCAACATCGAATGAATATCAAAACGAAAAGTTAGCTAATGAATTAAAATCGTTATTAGATGAACTAAATGTTAATGAATTAGCTACTGGAAGTTTAAACACTTATTATAAGCGAACTATAAAAATTTCAGGTCAAAAAGCAATGTATGCTCTTAAGTCAAAAGACTTTAAGAAAATGTCAGAAGCAAAATATCAACTTCAAAAGATTTATAACGAAATTGACGAAGCACTAAAAAGTAAATATTAAAAAAACCACCCTTTTACGGGTGGTTTTAATTTTCTAGATAATATAAAAGTGTTCATAAATAAAACAGTATAGGCAAACAATAAAGTATTGAAAAAAGTAAGTTTAATATGAAAATTGTTAAATGAACGACATCTTTTGTTTTTATAAATATCAAGAAAATAATCAAACTCAAAATAAATAACGTAACTGTAGTCATAGGCGTCCATACATAATCAGCATTAGTCATTAAGAATGGTGCAGCCATTATGAAAAAATTTATAATGCAGATGAAATAGACAATTAGACTATAAATTAGATAAATAACAATACACACCCTTCATAAATAAATAATTTAAATCCTATATATTTTAACAAAAGTAACACACAGAAGTGTAGAAAATAAAAAATATTGGTAAATAAAATCAATAAGTTTAACCAATATGTTGCTCGCTTCATACCGTATATTGCAACAAAAATTCCGATTAAGAAAAATATAGCCCCTATGATAAAACAGAAATCCGATGCTGAATTATTAAAAAATGAGGTGTTTAGAGTTAGAAAATGAGTTAATGAGTTGACTATAACTAATAAGATATTAATTATATTTGTATGGTTCTTCACATGATACCTCCAAGTAAAAAAATCTAATTAATAAAGTGAATGCTTGATGAACAAGCAGTTATTCCAAACAGAATCAATAAGAAAAGTAGAATCAACATGCTAATGCCCCATAAACAACCCTTTTCACTTTCTCTATTATTAATTTCTTGACTTCTTTTAAAGATATTATTACTTTTACATTCTTTAGTTGTTTTAAATTTCACGTTTTTATTACTTCCTTTTGTCTAAAAGTTTACAATGAATTTTTGATTATAATAATATATTCAAAATAGTACTATCTAGTTTGATATGTCAAGCAATATTATTATAAAATTGGAATTCTGAGTTGTCTACTCTAATTTATTATATTTACCTATAAAAATACACCTCAAAAAATAGATTTTTCAGTCTAGCTTTTGGGGTGTACATTCCACACAAACATGTGATTATTTTGATGTTTCTATTAAACTTGTAATTTTAAATTTAAAGTCCCTAAAAAGTCCCTAAAATTTTATTTTATATGAGGTATTATTGATAATGATAAAGTTATAAACCTTGATATTATGCTGTTTTACTTTTTGAATGATAAGTAATTTTATGTTAAAAGTCTCCAATTCGGATACAATACGGTCGATAACATATAAACGTTATGACTGACTAATTTTAAATCAGTATCATCTTTCTTAGTTTCTGCTTTGGCACTATTGTCTGTCAGTGCCCCAATTAATAATAAATTTGCTAATGCAAGTGTTGCAGCTTTTTTTAGTGTGTTGGATTTTGTTTTTTTCACCATCATTATCACTCCTTTTATATAGCTTACAACAAAATAGATGCAAAATTGATTAACTAAATTTAAATTAATTATTAAATCGAATTTATATTTTTAAGTAAATGTTTTTTGAGTATAAAGATGCTGTAAATATAATCGACAAATGTAATCGGAATTAAGAAATGAAGGTTGTAATGACATTTAAGTTTGAAGCTTGGTATAAACAAAATCAAACAGCATTTTAGTCATAGCAAATAGAGCAGTTAATCAAAATTAAAAGAACTTTTAACAGTGTTAAAAAATTATTGTTAAAGATAATTTATTATTAATATTCAGTTAATTCAAAAAATAGAGAAAGTCTGGCTATAATTAAGTTGCAATCACGAATTACATAAAAAAGGAGAGATAATTTATGAAATTTAAGTCATTGATTACAACAACATTAGCATTAGGCGTTATAGCATCAACAGGAGCAAACTTTAATACTAACGAAGCATCTGCCGCAGCTAAGCAAATAGATAAATCATCAAGTTCATTACACCATGGATATTCTAAAATACAGATTCCATATACAATCACTGTGAATGGTACAAGCCAAAACATTTTATCAAGCTTAACATTTAATAAGAATCAACAAATTAGTTATAAAGATATAGAGAATAAAGTTAAATCAGTTTTATACTTTAATAGAGGTATTAGTGATATCGATTTAAGACTTTCTAAGCAAGCAAAATACACGGTTCATTTTAAGAATGGAACAAAAAGAGTTGTCGATTTGAAAGCAGGCATTCACACAGCTGACTTAATCAATACAAGTGACATTAAAGCAATTAGTGTTAACGTAGATACTAAAAAGCAAGTGAAAGATAAAGAGGCAAAAGCAAATGTTCAAGTGCCGTATACAATCACTGTGAATGGTACAAGCCAAAACATTTTATCAAACTTAACATTTAAAAAGAATCAGCAAATTAGTTATAAAGATTTAGAGAATAATGTAAAATCAGTTTTAAAATCAAACAGAGGTATAACTGATGTAGATTTAAGACTTTCAAAACAAGCGAAATTTACAGTTAATTTTAAAAATGGCACGAAAAAAGTTATCGATTTGAAAGCAGGCATTTATACAGCGAACTTAATCAATACAGGCGATATTAAAAATATCAATATAAATGTAGAAACTAAAAAGCAAGCGAAAGATAAAGAAGCAAAAGTAAATAATCAAGTGCCATATTCAATTAATTTAAATGGTACAACAACTAATATTCAATCTAATTTAGCATTTTCAAATAAACCTTGGACAAATTACAAAAATTTAACAACAAAGGTAAAATCAGTATTGAAATCTGACAGAGGCGTTAGTGAACGTGATTTGAAACACGCAAAGAAAGCGTATTACACTGTTTACTTTAAAAATGGTGGTAAAAGAGTGATACATTTAAACTCGAATATTTATACAGCTAACTTAGTTCATGCGAAAGATGTTAAGAGAATTGAAGTTACTGTAAAAACAGTTTCGAAAGTAAAAGCGGAGCGTTATGTACCATATACAATTGCAGTAAATGGAGCATCAAATCCAACTTTATCAGATTTAAAATTTACAGGTGACTCACGTGTAAGCTACAGTGATATCACGAAAAAAGTTAAATCAGTATTGAAACATGATAGAGGTATCGGTGAACGTGAATTAAAATATGCCAAAAAAGCAACTTATACAGTACATTTTAAAAATGGAACAAAAAAAGTGATTAATTTAAACTCTAATATTAGTCAACTGAATCTGCTTTATGTCAAAGATATTAAAAATATAGATATCGATGTTAAAACTGGGGCAAAAGCGAAAGCGGATAGCTATGTACCATACACAATCGCAGTAAATGGGACAACAACACCTATTGCATCAAAACTAAAACTTTCGAATAAACAATTAATTGGTTATCAAGATTTAAATAAAAAAGTTAAATCAGATATCTTTACAAGAAATTTATTCAGTGTCAAAGATATTAAAAAGATTGATATTAATGTGAAACAACACACTAAATCTAATAAAGCGCTTAATAAAGTGACTAACAAAGCGACTAAAGTGAAGTTTCCAGTAACGATAAATGGATTTTCAAATTTAGTTTCAAATGAATTTGCGTTTTTACATCCACATAAAATAACAACAAACGACTTGAATGCTAAACTTAGACTAGCGTTAGCAAGCGATCAAGGTATTACTAAACATGATATTGGACTTTCTGAACGCACTGTGTATAAAGTGTATTTTAAAGACGGGTCATCAAAATTTGTTGACTTAAAAGCTGCGAAACAAGATTCAAAAGTATTTAAAGCAACTGACATTAAAAAAGTAGACATTGAAATTAAATTTTAATCTTTAATTTTATATTAAGGCATCTCACAATAGTGGGGTGCCTTTTTCATTTGTAGAGATGTGATACTTGAAGTGATTTGCCGCACGTTTGATAAATTTATCTAAGGCATATCAAGTTATGTTAGGAGAGATGTATAAAACTAATTAGGTATAGCGATTGACAAGTTGCTGAATAAAATAAATCTTTTGATGCTTTGAAAGAAGGAATAATTTTAAAAATAAAAAACCAATAATCCAAGTCATACTCATCAGATTATTGGTTGATATTAATTATCTTAAGTCATCAATTGCTTTAGCAATTGAATCAAATACATGTGGGATATCTTCTTTTTCTACACAGCTAAACGCAATACGAATATCTGTTGCATTTAGTGCAATAACACCAATTGAATATTTTTCAATTAAATGTTTACGAAGTTCTTCAGGGTCAACATCATGAACTTTTATTGCCATAAAGTATCCAGAGTTAAAGTCATATGCTTGCCAATGTGAATGATATTGATCAGCATAGACAACTTCCTTAGTGACTTCATAGCGTTCTTTTAATGTTTGAATATTTTGTTCGATTTCTTTATCGAATTGTTTATTATTTTTTAATACATGCTTAACAGCGCTTTGTGTTGGAAGCGGTCCACTAGAAATGTTGCTTCGTATAAGACCTTTTACTTTGGCTTCTAAAACTTCTTTAGTTGTTTGATCAGACGTTCCAAATGTTATAAATCCAACACGGAATCCCCATGCGAAAAATTCTTTTGTTGCACCATCTAAACGAACAGGTAAAATTGCATTTGAATTTAAATTAGTTAGTGCAGTAAATAATGATTGAGTATACACATCTTCATAGAATAAACCATAGTATGCATCATCCACAACAGCTATAACTTTTGTACCTTTATCAGCTAATGCTTTAATTGCATCGACGATGGTAGTCACTTCTTTATGCGTAGGTGTGTAACCTGTAGGATTATTAGGATAATTTAAAATCATAATGACTTTATCTTTATTGTATGATTGTAAAGCTTCTACAAGTGAATCAGTAGTATAATGCCCGTCTTTATCAAAGATAGGATATGTTTGAAGGTTTGCACCATTTCTCGTATTGAAAACAAGTTTGTAATTACCCCAATTATGCTCTGGTAACAAGATAGTGTCACCTTGATTTACAAATAAATCGCCAACTAGAGATAAACCGTGTGTTAATGCATTTGTAACAACTGGTCGTGACATGTTGTCGATTGATAGGTCTGGATTGTCACGCAACATTTTTTGTTGCCATAAATCACGTAATTCTTCGATACCTTGTGGTGGCGCATAAGGGAATATTTCATCTGGAGTTAAATCATTAAACATTGCATCTAAAGATGATGCAAACATTTTTCCGTCTTTGTTTGTCGCCATACCTATAGTTGCATTGTATGTTGTACTCTTTGCTTCAGCAGATTGAGATAAAATGCCTTTTGGATAAAACATATTTTGACCTAAGTCAGATAACATGTTAAGTACTGTTGCATTGGACTGTTGAAGTTGTTCATTTAAGTTTTGGGCTAAAGGATTCATTATTGCTTAACCTCTCTTTAAAAAAATTGTATGCCTATATATTATCTTCAATTATACCAAAGATAAAGTGTTGTTGGTGAATTAACGAATAATATGTAAAATCCGCCACCAAAATACGAACACATGTTCTGTTTTTATGTTAGAATAGGTGTAGGTCATCCTTCAGTATGATACTTTAGTCGAACGGAGGTGTAGTGTAATGATGTGGTGGCAAGAAGGGATGATGACACTTATTACAGGTGGCTTACTAATTATTTTTCGGCTTTGGTTAGAACTGAAATGGAAAAATAAAAAATGATCCTACACACATAAATAACCCCAAGTCTGCTGGTACCAGACTTGGGGTTGTGTAGTATAATTCTGTGGATACACTTAAATAATATCATTGAACACAATATATCGCAATCAATAATCATTTTGAATGCATAGTTTTGTCGTCATTTAAGCCAATGAGAGATTGGTTATATTACACTATATAATATATTAAGTTATGATAAATCTTTATATTTGTTATAATGTCGATGTTGAGGTGAAATAAATTGAAACATCTAACAAAAATATTTGTAGCATTAGCAATTATTTTATTTATTGTTGGTTATTATTTACAAGCAACAAACCATGAGAGCCAAGGTATAAAACTATTATTGGCAGCAATTATGTTTATGATTTGTGCTTTTATAAGTAGAAGTAATGATCGACGTAAAAATAACAAATAGAATTGACTGTTTTAAACGACTGTTCTTAATGACGCGACAATCACCGCTATAGTATAAGAATATTCGTTTTGACAGTCTTTTTTATTGAAGTAGACAATGCAAGATTAAATGGTAGTGTCTATTCATTTTATTCAACTGCTAGTAATACAATACTCAGTGTTATTTCTGAAGACTGGTTGATAATGAGACATGCATATTTACAAAACTGTGTATATTGTGTATATTGTATATATACAGAAGGTGATAGGGGGACGTTGATGAAAATAATTTTAAAAAACAATAGTGATTTTCCGATTTATGAGCAAATAAAACAGCAAGTGAAACAAAATATTTTAAAGGGTCATGTTGCTCCTGGCGAACATTTGCCATCTATGAGAGAACTTGCTAAAGATTTGCAAGTAAGTTTGATCACTACGAAACGTGCTTATGAAGATTTAGAGAAAGACGGTTTTGTTACAACAATTAGAGGAAAAGGGACCTTTGTTAAGGAGCAAGATAGTTCTATTTTAAAAGAGAAACAATTTTTTACCATTGAAAATTTGGTTAAAGAATTGGTTAATGAAGCGCAAGCCATCGAAATGTCACTTGAGGAACTTCAAGATATTTTAACGTTCATTTATGAGGAGGAATCATCATGAATGCCATAGAATTAAGTAATGTTAATTATTCAAGTGATCAGTTTAATTTAAAGAATATCTCTTTCAAAGTTCCTCAAGGATTCGTCACTGGTTTTATTGGTAGAAATGGCGCTGGTAAAACCACAATAATAAGGTTAATTATGGATTTGTATCAACCACAAACTGGTGTTATTAGAGTATTAGAAGAGGATATGGCTCTCAATCCGATAGAGTTAAAGAATAGAATTGGGTTTGTTTACTCTGAAAATTATTTTAATGAGAGATGGACTACGAAGCAACTTGAAAAAATGATTGCCCCTTTTTATCGTAAATGGGACCATCAAGTATTTGAATTTTATCTTGAAAAGTTCGATTTACCAATCAATAAATCAATAAAAACATTTTCGACTGGCATGAAAATGAAATTATCACTAGCAGTTGCATTTTCACATCATGCTGAATTGTATATTTTTGATGAGCCTACTTCAGGTCTTGATCCCATAGCTAGAAATGAGCTATTGGAGATAATTCAGCAAGAATTAATTGATGAAAATAAAACAATATTCATGTCGACACACATTATCTCAGATTTAGAAAAAATAGCTGATTATATCATTCACTTAAGTGACGGTGAAGTTATCTTAAATGGTTCAAAAGAACAACTGTTACAAAGATATCAAGTTGTGAGTGGTGCTATTGAGGACCTTGATGATGAATTAGCATCTCTACTTATTTATGAAGAACATAAGCGTACGGGATTTATAGGATTAACAGAACATGCGCAAGTATTTAAAGAAATTTTAGGTCATAAAGTGAATATCACTACACCTTCTATTGAAAACTTAATGGTTTATCTTGAAAAGAGAAAACCTAAATATTATGAAAACATCAAATTGATGGAAGAAGGTTTTTAAATGAAGGCATTGTTAATTAGGAATTTTAAATTACGACGATATACACTTATCATCTATTTTCTATTATTAACCTTATATCCTTTTTATATAATGCTTGACTCAACAAAGTTCTTTTACTTATTGCAATCTTTTATAAGTCCAACAATATTGATTATTTGGATTTTAGATGCTGGTCACTTATTTAGACTCAATCGTAGATTAGGTGGTAATGATTCATATTATTTTTATATGAGTTTACCAGTGTCAAAAAAACAATTGCTTAATGCCAACTATATTACATGCATTGTTTTAACATTAATTGGAACGCTTGTTATTAGTTTATATGCTTATGAAGCAGATGTGATTGAACCAAATTCAATCTATTTTTCAACTGCATATGCATTTGTCATATCTAACTTCTTGTCTATACCAATTGCATTTAGTCAATTTACAGAATTGCGTAGAGTCAAAGTGCCATATGGTATATACGTGTTTACTATTATCATTTTAGTTCCATTTTTATTTTCAATTGCAATAGTGTTGGTGAATTATTTTGTTCTAAGTCAATCATCATTCCCAGATCTATATTCATATATTTTAAATATTGGTTTTCTAATTATCAGCATTGTTATACTTATTGTTAATTATTTTAAACAGCTCAATAAAATAAATACTAGAAAATTTAAAGGAGGCAGTCGATGAAATTAGAACATATTACAAAAAAATACGGCTCAAATGTCGTTTTAAATGATATTGATTTTGACTTTGGCGATAGTAGAATTGTCGGATTAATAGGAAAAAACGGTGTTGGTAAAACAACTGTTATGAAAGTAATGAATGGTAATATTATTAAATTTGATGGAAAAGTAGACATTGATAATGCAGATAATATCGGTTTTTTAATTGAGCATCCTAAATTATATGATAATAAATCAGGATTGTATAACTTGAAATTATTTGCACAAGTATTAGGTAAGGGTTTTGATAAAGCATACACAGACAAAATTATAGATGCATTTGGTATGAGACCTTATATTAAAAAGAAAGTTAAGAAATATTCAATGGGGATGAAGCAAAAGTTAGCAATTGCAGTATCTTTAATGAATAAACCTAAATTTTTAATCTTGGATGAGCCTACAAATGGTATGGATCCAGATGGGTCAATTGATGTGCTGACTACAATTAAGTCTCTAGTAAATGAACTTGATATGAGAATTCTAATATCAAGTCATAAGTTAGAAGATATTGAATTAATTTGTGATAGAGCTGTATTTTTGAGAGACGGACATTTTGTTCAAGATGTAAACATGGAGGAAGGTGTTGCATCTGACACAACGATAGTTACTGTTGATCATAAAGACTTTGATAGAACTGAAAAATATCTTGCAGAGCATTTCCAATTACAAAATGTCGACAAAGCAGACGGACATTTAATGATCAATGCACAAAAAAATTATCAAGTTATACTAAAAGCATTATCTGAATTAGATATTTATCCGAAATATATTGAAACACGTAAAAGTTCATTGCGTGATACGTACTTCAATATAAATCAAAGAGGTGATAAATAATGAGAATTTTAAATTTAGTTAAGTATGATTTTTATAGTATTTTTAAAAGTCTGTTAACATATTTAGCGATACTAATCGTATCTAGTTTGATTGCAACTCAAAGTATACTTATGGCAAATTCGATGGATAACCCGAAACATATTATTGTCTATGGATCTGTCTTTGCTGCAGCAAAATGGTTATTGTTAATAATTGGATTGATGTTTGTTGTTAAGACAATTACGCGTGATTTTTCACAAGGTACAATTCAACTATATATGAGTAAAGTTAAAACACGCGTTGGTTACATTATTTCGAAAACAATTTCAATTATTTTAATTTCAATATTATTTGCATTAATTCATTATGTGATTTTGATTGTTGTGCAGGCATCTAGTAACGGGAAAAATTTGGAGTTTTCTAAATATGTAGATAATTTATGGTTCTTCCTAATCTTTTTACTATTCTTTGGCTTGTTTTTATTCTTAATCACACTTGCATCACAAAAAACAGCAATGATATTTTCGTTAGGTGTATTTTTAGTACTTATTGTACCGTTTATTAAACCTTTCATTACATTTATTCCAAGATATGGTGATAAAGTTTTAGATGCTTTTGATTATATCCCTTTTGCTTACTTAACTGATAAAATGATTAGCTCTAACTTTGATTTTAGCAATTGGCAATGGGTAATTTCATTAGGTTCTATAGTGATATTCTTCATTTTGAATATCTTATACGTCGCTAAAAAAGACATTTAATAAAAATAATTTTGAGGTTGGGAATTTTAAATTTTCCCAACCTCAAAGTTTGTCTTATTGTAAATTTATTTATTTTCTAATTTATTTAGGATGGAATTATAAACTGCTTTCCAAAATGAAGCGTCAGTTTTATAGCGGTTTGATATAACTAAGTGTGTTTCTTTTTCTAAATCTGCATAGTCTGGATGATCTTTGCTCGGTAATTTATCAGCACGAACATCAGTTACAAATTTTTGGACTTCATTTGCTCTTGGTCCCCAAACTGTTTCTTGTTCGAATTGATCATTCAAGAATACGAAGATAGGAATTGCACGTGATTTACCATTTGTTAAATATTGATCGATCAGTTTTGTATCATCATCTCTATGGAACACGCGTACTTCTAAATTTAATGCTTCACTGATGTGTTTTAGAATTGGGAGATTCATCATTGCATCTCCACACCAGTCTTCAGTAATTACTAATACTTTAGAATAATTCATCTCTTTTATTTTTTTGATGCGTGAATCATCTTCTGGTAACTCAAATGATTGATAGATACTGAGAACGGTATCTTGATTTGTCTTCATTCCATCAATGTATTCATTTAAGGGTTGGCTATTTTTGAAATAAGTTTCTAAATTTGTCATTGTAAAAACCTCCTTTAGCATTTACAACATTATACCAATTTATAGTAATAAAAGGTAATGAAATAAATTAATTGCAAATTCTTTGTTAATTTTTGTTAAGGATGAAACGGGAAGCACCTTATGCTATATTTAAATAAGTACAAAGAAAGGGTGACATCAGTGCGTATTCAAAATCGCTGGGTTGTGTTTATATTATTTTTAATCTGTTCTTTTGGTGTATTAATTGGTTTGTATCAATATCGTCATACGAAGACTGTGGATTTGTCTAATCTTGAAATAAACGATATTAAATTAAATGATAAGTTTGATAAAAAAGGCTATGAAGTCAATAAAAAAATTAAGTTTGATCGATTTAAATTTTATAACAGTAAAGCTCACCCTGACCTTACCGTTAAAGTGAGAGAAAAGGATAACATCGTTAAGGGGATAATATTAGTAAGAGATGAAAAGATACATACTAATTTTGATGGGGGAATTGGTTCGCCGATAAATAACGCGATTGAAAATCTTGGATTCGGATATAAAAGAACAAAAGTTGGCAATGATTTCTCATCTGTAAAGTATATTGATAGAGATAACCATTTAAAATTAAACTTACTTTATCAAGATTTAGAAATTAAACGTATTGAATTTTTTAGTAAATAGCTTTAGGTCTTAAAGTTATAAAAAACGAATGAATAATTTTATTGGGATGAGTGACCTATATGAACAAGATTACTTATTTAAATGAATTAGAAACAGCACTTGATGCGCTACCTAGACATTTAAGAGATCAAAAAATGTATGAATATGAACGTTTTTTTTATGAGCAAGAACTTAATGGCGTTGATGAAGAGGAAATTTTAAAGAAGTTAAAAGACCCACAAGATGTTGCAGCTGAAACAAAAGCTAGAAGTGTTATTGATTATGCTGAATCTAAACCAACATTTGAAAATATTTCAAGAGCTGTTGCTGCTTCATTAAGTTTAGGCATTCTATCTATTTTTGTCATCCTTATACCAGTATCTATAGTTGGATTATTTGTATTAGCATTATTTTTAATATCACTTTTGCTGCTGTTTTGTCCAATTATTTTATTAGCATCAGCAATATCCAGAGGAATTGTAGACTCAATTAGTAATGTATTTTTTGCCATATCATATTCAGGATTAGGATTAGTATTTATCATTGTCATATTTAAGATTTTAGAATACATTTATCGTTTAATCTTAAAATATTTACTTTGGTATATTAAAACTGTCAAAGGAAGCGTTAGAAAATGAAGAAATTCTTTTTTATTGGGCTTTTAGTGTTTGTTGTCTTTTTTACAGCAGCAACCATTATTTGGTTCAGCTATGATAAAAACAAATATGGTACTAAACAATATGATAAAACATTCAAAGACGATGCTTTTGACAATGTATCTATAAATTTGGATAGTACAGAACTTCGTATAAAGCGGGGGAATCAATTTAGAGTTAAATATGATGGTGACAATGATATATTAATTAATATAGTAGATAAGACGTTGAAGATTAGTGATAAAAGGTCTAAGACAAGAGGATATGCAATTGATATGAATCCTTTTCATGAGAATAAGAAAACGTTAACGATTGAAATGCCTGATAAAATGATTAAACGTTTAAATATATCGTCTGGAGCAGGAAGTGTTAGAATCAGTGATGCTGATTTAGAGAACACAAGTATTCAAAGCATTAACGGGGAAGTAGTTATTAAAAACTCAAATCTTGACGCACTAGATTCAAAGACAAATAATAGTCCTACTTATATTAGTAAAAGTAACATTAAAAATAGTAATATTAAAGTTGTTATTGGTATGCTACAAATCGACAAGAGTCAAATTAAACAATCCATATTTTTAAACGATCATGGTGACATTGAATTTAAAAACATGCCATCAAAAGTAGATGCAAAAGCTTCTACTAAACAAGGAGATATTCGTTTTAAGTATGATAGTAAACCTGAAGATACTATACTAAAGCTAAATCCGGGAACGGGTGATAGCGTAGTTAAAAATAAAACATTTACTAATGGTAAAGTTGGGAAAAGCGACAATGTTTTAGAATTTTATACGATTGATGGTAATATCAAAGTTGAATAAATAAAGGATGTAAGCACCGATATTAGGAAGCATAATTTCTCTAATATCGGTGTTATTTATTTGTTGGCAAAAGTTAAGTCGGTATCTATATTGCCAGTAAAGTGAGTGATATTAAGGTCTTGACCATCTAACCATGATTTGAAATCTATTATTTCTGGTGGCGCATTTTCTCCCAATGTAAAATATGCAGTTAATGTTTCAGGGTGATACATTGATGTATGGATGGTGCCAGACCAGCTTTTGAATAGTTTACTGTAAATTTCATACTGAGGATTATTGAATAACTTAAATGCTGTAGTCATATTTAAATTATCATTAGTTTGTGAAATGGTACGCGCTAGTCTTTCTTTAGATTCTTTTGTATAATTGCGATTTTCATGTGTTAATATTTCAAAATGATTTGTACATATATTATCATAACGAACATCTATTGATCTCGGCGTCACTTCAACAATTGCATGGTTCAATGATTTGTCCATCAGTATGTAGCTAAATGAGCTTCTGTGTGGTATTTCTTTCAATAATTGGATTGCTTCTGTTACATTTCGGCAATTTTCAAGAATTAGACGACCAATCATATAACATACAAAACCATTTGCTGGTTTCTTCCGGTGCATAAAGTTATAGCCCATAGTTAATCCTAACTCATTCATACCATCCATTCTTCCAGTTACCCTTGATACAGGACCAATTTGAGCTAAACCGCTATCTGTAGGTTGATATAGTAAGTAGCGACCATCATAAGTTGCAGGGTGGTAATCATAATTTCTAACCATGAAGTCTTTGCCTTGAAAGACCGTGCAACCACTTTCTTTTAAATCGGTAAAACGATAATGTCCAAAGTTTAAAATAATTTGGCGTGTTGGCATTTTGAGTACACTTTGTAGTCCCATTAATTCTTCCCATATTTGAGGTGCGTAAGTTTGGAATATTTGATAAGTTTCATTTACATCTATATCGAAACGTGGCACACGTTTTTTCCATTCTTTTTCTCGATTTTTTAGAAGAGGTGTTTGTTGAAGCCATTTACCAGTTTTAACACCTAACTCGAAATGTGAACCTCTAAAAGTCATGATATCTGATGTCACTTGTTGCATATCATCGACTCCTTTCTTTTTAGTTGTAATATATTGTAAATAAATAGTAATCGTATGTATATTGAATGTCATGTTAAATAAAGTTATATTTTACTAAATGAAATATAAAATTGTTTGAGGTGATTTCTCGGTGTATAAGACTTATCAATCAGTTAAAACATATTTTTATAGATGGTGGGGATATTAAGTTAAAAACTTAAAATCATCTTATCATAAATATCAATCTTAAGTTAGCATTCACGATAATAGTCATTGTTAACATTAGCATATAAGGTCATGTCACGTTGAAACAGAGGTTCCTCGGCATTTTTGAAAATAATCATTAGCTTGCTCGCTATATAATTTGATGAATATATTTCGTAAAAGTGGGTATTTATTTAATGATTATTCTATGTATGATAGTATAATGAAATGTAGATAGGTATTTAATTTAACAGAGGTGAAATTGAGATGTGGAATTTTATTAAATGTGTGTTTAAATTCGTATTTAGCTTAGTTGCTATTACAACATTAGTTGCTGGTGTTGGTGTAGTAGCATTTGCTTATATCTTTAAAAAAGATTTTGAAGATATTGAAAGAAAAACTAAAGAAATTATTTCTGATATCGAAAGTAAAAATAACTAATAACATTTAGGCAAGGACAATATAGATTGTTCTTGCCTTTAATTATGTTCAAAGCATTAAGGTAACAAGACAATATCTAAGATATCAAAGATAGAAATTTTTTGACGTTGTTGCTGATTGTAAACATAACCATCAATTTCATAATTAATAGCATCAATACGATAAATGGTTAAGCGTACTGAATCTACAAAGCCATTATTATAAAATTTAACTTCTACAGGTTGGGCATATTGTAGCGCCTCGTGTAGCCGAATGTTTAGCTCAGCCAATTGATCATCTGATAATACAGGACGTGTAATTTTGTTTTGATCGATAATGTATTGTTGAATCGTTTCGAATTGTTCGGGTAATGTTGCAAAAGGCGCCCATTTAATCATTCCTCTTCCTACTGGGATATTGCTATCTAATAATTCGCTTGGGATGTTCCGATAATCCGTTTCTTCTTCATAACTTGTCATCCTTCATTCACCTCAATCTGATAATTATATTATACGAACGTGTGTTCTGTTTTGCAATAAGAAATCTTATAAACATTGATAAGATTTCTAAAATTTATTTGGTCAAGTAAGTAAAAAGAGCAACATTTATAATCAAAAGTGAGGACAGCAATAGGAGTAAATAGGTTGCATTGGCGGAGAATTTTAGAGATAAAGTAAAGTAAATGATTGTTATTTCCAACTAAAATTTAATAAAATGAAAATAAGACTAACATGGAGGGGTAAAAGTAATGACAAATGGATATATTGGTTCTTACACTAAAAAGAATGGTAAAGGGATTTATCGTTTTGAATTAAACGAAAATCAGTCGCGTATTGATTTATTAGAAACAGGATTTGAATTAGAAGCGTCTACATATTTGGTGCGTAATAATGAATTTTTATATGGAATCAATAAAGAAGGTGAACAATGTGGTGTTGCGAGTTTGAAAATTGATGACAATGGTGAATTGCATTTATTAAATAAATGTTTGTCTTCAAAAGCTGGTACAGGTTGTTATGTATCGATTTCAGAAGATAAACGATATTTATTTGAAGCGGTATATGGTGCTGGCATCATACGTATGTATGAATTAAATACGCACACAGGTGAAATTATACGTCTAATTCAAGAACTTGCGCATGATTTTCCAACAGGTACACATGAAAGACAAGATCATCCACATGCACATTATATTAATCAAACTCCAGATGGTAAGTACGTTGCAGTAACAGATTTAGGTGCTGATCGTATCATTACTTATAAATTTGACGACAACGGGTTTGAATTTTATAAAGAATCTTTATTTAAAGATAGTGATGGGACAAGACATATTGAATTTCATGATAATGGAAAATTTGCTTATGTCGTACACGAATTATCAAATACTGTGAGTGTTGCAGAATATAATGACGGTAAATTTGAAGAGCTCGAGCGTCATTTAACAATTCCTGAAAACTTTGATGGAGATACTAAACTTGCAGCAGTGCGTTTATCTCATGATCAACAATTCTTATATGTATCTAATAGAGGGCATGATAGCATTGCAATTTTTAAAGTTCTTGATAATGGTCAACACTTAGAACTAGTAACAATTACTGAAAGTGGTGGTCAATTCCCAAGAGATTTTAATATTGTCTCATCAGATGACCTTTTAGTTTGTGCTCATGAGCAAGGAGATTCAGTTGTAACTGTTTTCGAAAGAAATAAAGAAACAGGTAAAATTACGCTATGTGATAACACTCATGTAGCATCTGAAGGTGTATGTGTCATATTTTAATCTTTAATTAATCATGATAAAAAGAAAACCATGTTTCCAAAAAATTTGTGTATACCTTGAAATATATTGTTTTCAAGAACATCAAATTATGGAAGCATGGTTTATTTTTGTCTCAAAAATTAATTTTTAAAGAAAGCTTTGATGTATTTAAATTTACCTTTATATGGTGGTAAATGGACACCTGATTCTAATCGTGTAGATTTGAAAATGTAGCTTTTTTCATGTGTAAAAGTGTCGAATGAATATTTACCATGATAGCGTCCCATACCTGAGGCGCCAACACCACCAAATGGTAATTTAGGATTCGCTAGGTGCATCAATGTATCATTAATAGCACCGCCGCCAAATGATAACTCGTTTATTACACGTTGTGTAGCATTTTCATCTTCGCTAAATAAATATAAACTCAAAGGTTTTGGTCTTTGGTGAATAAAGGCTATTGCTTCATCCAATGACTGATACGTTAAAACCGGTAAGATAGGACCAAAAATTTCTTCTTGCATAATTGCTGAATCACTTGTAACGTGATCTAACAATGTTGGTTCTATATAACGTTCATCCTCATCACTATGACCACCAAATACAATATTCATTTGTGCACTGTTAAGTAATGATGTCAGACGATGATAATGTTTAAGGTTTACAATGCGGCCATAATCTGGACTTTGTTGTATATTTTGACCATAAAATTCACGCAACGTTTTTGATAGGGCTGTGATTAAATCATCTTTTACAGATTCGTGTACTAAAATGTAATCTGGTGCAACACATGTTTGGCCGGCATTAGTGAATTTCCCAAAACAAATGCGCTCACTGGCAACTTTAATATTCGCTGTTTCATCAACGATGACTGGAGATTTACCACCCATTTCTAATGTCACAGGAACTAAATTTTCGCTGGCAGCTTGATAAACGATTTTGCCTACATTTTCACTTCCTGTAAAGAAGACATAGTCAAAAGGTAAGTGAATTAACGTTTGCGTTTCTTCAATTCCTCCCTCAATAACTTCAATGTAATTTGCATCAAATGTTTCATTGATTAATCGTTTAATCACTCGTGCAACATTTGGTGTCAACTCAGATGGTTTAATAATTGCTGTATTACCTGCTGCAATAGCACCGATTAAAGGTTCGAACACTAGTTGAAAAGGATAGTTAAATGGTGCAATGATCAAAACTGTTCCATAAGGTTCTTTTTTGATATAGCTTTTTGTTGGAAATAAATATAAAGGTGTGTCTACATTTTTTGTTTTAGTCCAGTTTTTAAGTTCTTTACGAGCATTTTTGATACTTTTCAAAGTTATGCCAATTTCAGTAGCATAAGCTTCGACTTTATTTTTTCCTAAATCAGTATATAGTGCTTCTAAAATATCGCTCTCGTATGATTTAATAGCTTTGCTTAACTTCTTTAATTGCTCTTTTCTAAAACTAATATCTTTAGTTTGTTGTGTATTGAAAAAAGCTTTACTGTCATAAAATTTTTGCTCAATGATATTCATAATGAAAAGAACCTCCTTATATGATTATTTTGGAAAAAGTGATTAATTGATTTGAATGTTGTGGCCGTTAATTTTAAATGGTCTTTCGAATTATATATGTTGAAAGTTGAAAATAGAGCGATGAATCGTGTACATAATAATATTTATAACTTTAATCATAACGAAAAAGGTAGGAAGAAAACAAAAATTTATACTCAACATCGCAAATATTTTAAGAAAATGTAAAGACAAAAGGGGAATTGTATAGAAATCACTAATCTGTGGGTTAGGATAGCTAAAGGAATGAAAACTGCTATTGAAAAGGTTGTAAATTAGTCAAATGTAAATAAAAAACAGTTCATTGAAAGTGAAATAAATTCTACTTTAATGAACTGTTAGTTAAATATAACATGTCTATAATTAGACAATAATATAGTATTATTTTGTTAATGCTTCAGTAATTTGAGGTACGATTTGTTTTTTTCGAGAAACAACACCAGATAAGAAGGCCATGTCATCTTCTAATTGAACATTGAATGCTTCGCCAACTTTATCTTTTTCAGCACCTACAACTAAAATTTTAGAATCACTATTAATGATGTCAGTAACAACAAGTACAAATAAGTCATATTTTTCTTGTGCACTTACAGCTAACATTTCTTTTTCTAAATCTTCTTTACGATTTAACACTTCGTCAAGGTCAACAGCATTAACTTGTGCAATACGAGTCACATAGTCACCCATAGTAAATGATTTAGCATCCATGTTTAATAAGAATTCAACTGATTTATCAGTTGTTGAAGCACCTGCTTTTAACATATCTAAGCCGTACTTTTGAATATCAACTTTAGCAATATCTTTTAATTCTTCAGCTGCTTTAACATCTTGTTGTGTACATGTTGGTGATTTGAAAAGTAAGCTATCTGAGATAATTGCTGATAACATTAAACCAGCAATTTCAGGTTTAATTTCAAAGCCACGTTCTCTAAACATTTTGTATAAAATTGTAGCTGTACAACCAACTGGTTCAGCACGATAACATAAAGGACCAGCAGTTTCGAAATTTGCAATTCTGTGATGATCAATTACATGCTTAATTGTAGCAGAGGCAATCGTATCAGAACTTTGTTGGAATTCGTTATGATCAACTAAGATAACATCTTGACCATCTAAATCATCCGTTAATAATTCCGGAGCAGGTACATTAAATGTATCTAACGCGAATTGAGTTTCTGCACTCACATCACCTAAACGGTATGCTTTGGCTCCTGAATTACCTCTAAGTTGTTCAAATTCTGCCATAATAATCGCAGATGAAATTGCATCAGTGTCTGGATTCTTATGTCCGAAAATATATGTTTTAGCCATTGTCAAATATCTCCCTTGTATATTGTATTCTTTATAATTATTTTAGCACGATTTAAACGTGTTGTTCTACCTCTGCACCTAATGAGTTTTTGAAATGTGCAAGTGCCCATTCATGCCCTTTTTGATTAAATGAAGCCACTCCCTCAGCAGGTACTGAAATTTTATAACCTAAGTTGTATGCAGAAATTGCTGTATGTAACACGCAAATATCGGTACATACACCAACGATTTCGACTTGATTAATACTTCTTTCTCTCAATAAACTATCAAGCGGGGTACCAAAGAACGAATCATAGCGCGTTTTATCAATGAAATGTACATTAGGTTGCGCTTTAATTGTTTCGTATAATTTACCTACTTTACCGTATAATTCTCTACCACTTGTATCTACGATATTGTGTGGTGGGAATAATTTACTTTCAGGATGATGAATGTCATGTAAATAATGTAAATCCATTAAAAAGAATATATGGTCTTGATAATAATTAAAGTCATTGATACGCGAAACAATAAAATCTTCAATATTTTGTCCAGGTTTACCGCATGTTAGTAAGCCGTCGTCTGCGATAAAGTCATATGAATAGTCAACAACTAATAGTGCGCGATGTGTCATTCAACATCTCTCCTATATAATAATAAAATAAACTCCCATCTATTCATAAATGCTAGAGTAATTTTTAACCCTAATGGTTAATATATAAATATAGATTAAGTATATAGATTAATCAACTTTTTTGGAAGAGCAAATCACGCAATCAACAAATATTATAAGATGTTTTTACGATAGTTTTAAAATAGCTGTAATAGAATACTAAATGTGACAAACTTAGAACTAATATCAAGTGTTGATGTTTTGAATATAAAAATGCTAATAGATGGCATCACGAGATTTATGACTATCTGCTAAATCAACCTAACACGATTATAATTTGAATAATTGGTTAATATATGAGTAATTAGAAAATAGACAAAGGATGACGATTTATGTATATCAATATGAAAGATTATGGGTTAACAGGCATAAACAAAACTAAAGATACTCGAGCAATACAACGTGCGTTAAATCATGGAAGATGTAAACCAACGACAGTTTATATACCGAAAGGGACGTATGATATTTGCAAACCATTAACGATATATGGCAATACAACACTTTTGTTGGATAATGAAACTATTTTACGTCGATGTCATTCTGGTCCGTTATTAAAAAATGGGCATCGCTTTGGTTTTTATCGTGGTTATAATGGACACAGTTATATTCATATTAAAGGTGGCAAGTTTGATATGAATGGCGTATCGTATCCTTATAATAATACAGCTATGTGCATTGGACATGCTGAAGATATTCAATTAATAGGTGTAACCATTAAGAATGTAGTGAGTGGTCATGCAATTGATGCTTGTGGGATTAATGGACTCTATATTAAAAACTGTTCATTTGAAGGATTCGTTGACTATAGTGGCGAACGTTTTTATTCTGAAGCAATACAATTAGACATTCAAGTACCTGGTGCTTTTCCAAAATTCGGAACGACAGATGGTACGATAACGAAAAATGTCATTATCGAAGATTGTTATTTTGGACCTTCAGAATTGCCCGAAATGGGAAGTTGGAATCGTGCTATTGGCTCACATGCAAGTAGACATAATCGTTACTATGAGAATATTCATATTAGAAATAATATATTTGAAGATATACAAGGTTATGCATTAACTCCCTTGAAGTATAAAGATGCTTTCATTATTAATAATAAGTTTATTAACTGTGAGGGTGGTATTAGATATTTAGGAGTTAGAGATGGTAAAAATGCTGCAGATGTGATGACAGGAAAAGACTTAGGTTCCCAAGCAGGAATAAATATGAATATCATTGGGAACGAATTTAAAGGGTCAATGTCTAAAGATGCGATACATGTACGTAATTATAATAATGTTAAACATAAAGATGTATTAATCGTTGGGAATACATTCAATAATTCGACTCAATCAATTCATTTGGAAGATATTGATACAGTGTTTTTAAGTCCTGTTGAAGCGGGTATTCAAGTTACTACAATCAATGTAGATGAAATAAAAAAGTAAAAAGTTTCGCATGACATTAGGATTAAGAATAGTAGATAATTTTTGAAAGCGCATTCATAAAACGGTATAAATATGCTATAATAAACCCAATTATCTGATAAAAGGGGTATTTTGACGGTAATGATAATACAAGATAGACAACTTTCTATACTCTAATATAGTGAGTTGAAGTAGCTTGTCATAATCATCATGAGGGGGAAATTTATGGCTTATTTCAATCAACATCAATCAATGATATCGAAAAGGTATTTAACATTCTTTTCAAAATCAAAGAAAAAGAAACCGTTTAGTGCGGGACAACTTATTGGACTCATATTAGGTCCATTACTTTTCCTATTAACATTATTGTTCTTTCACCCACAAGACTTACCTTGGAAAGGCGTCTATGTCTTAGCAATCACTTTATGGATTGCGACTTGGTGGATTACTGAAGCAATTCCTATTGCAGCAACGAGCTTATTACCAATTGTGTTATTACCATTAGGTCACATACTTACACCAGAACAAGTATCATCCGAATATGGTAATGATATTATCTTTTTGTTTTTAGGTGGATTTATTTTGGCAATTGCAATGGAAAGATGGAATTTACATACGAGAGTAGCGTTGACAATTATTAATTTAATTGGTGCAAGCACTTCAAAAATATTACTTGGATTCATGGTGGCAACAGGATTCTTATCTATGTTTGTATCGAACACTGCAGCTGTAATGATCATGATACCGATTGGTTTAGCAATTATTAAGGAAGCACATGATTTACAAGAAGCCAATACGAATCAAACAAGTATTCAAAAGTTTGAAAAATCTCTAGTTTTAGCAATTGGCTATGCAGGTACGATTGGTGGCTTGGGCACATTGATTGGAACCCCGCCATTAATTATTTTAAAAGGACAATATATGCAACATTTTGGACATGAAATTAGTTTTGCTAAATGGATGATTGTAGGGATTCCAACGGTCATTGTTTTGTTAGGTATTACTTGGCTCTATTTAAGATATGTTGCATTTAGACATGATTTGAAATACTTACCTGGTGGTCAGACGTTAATTAAACAAAAGTTAGACGAGCTTGGCAAAATGAAGTATGAAGAAAAGGTAGTACAAACTATCTTTGTACTGGCCAGCTTATTATGGATTACAAGAGAATTTCTTCTGAAAAAATGGGAAGTTACGTCATCCGTTGCAGATGGTACGATTGCTATATTTATATCAATATTATTATTTATTATTCCAGCTAAAAATACTGAAAAACATCGTCGTATCATTGACTGGGAAGTTGCAAAAGAGCTCCCTTGGGGTGTATTAATTTTATTTGGTGGCGGTTTAGCATTAGCGAAAGGTATATCAGAAAGTGGTTTAGCAAAATGGTTAGGCGAACAGTTGAAATCATTAAATGGTGTTAGTCCGATTCTTATTGTAATCGTCATAACGATCTTTGTCCTATTTTTAACTGAAGTGACATCTAATACCGCAACTGCAACGATGATTTTACCGATTTTAGCAACGTTGTCTGTTGCTGTTGGAGTGCATCCATTACTACTTATGGCACCTGCAGCTATGGCGGCTAACTGTGCATACATGTTACCAGTAGGGACACCACCGAATGCAATTATCTTTGGTTCAGGTAAAATATCTATCAAACAAATGGCATCAGTAGGATTCTGGGTAAACTTAATTAGTGCAATAATTATTATTTTAGTCGTGTATTATGTAATGCCTATAGTTTTAGGTATTGATATAAATCAACCACTGCCATTGAAATAGTAATTGCAGATTAGAACGAAAAATAAAAAGTTACATTAGCAATTGCTTGAACGAGTGGTAACGAAAGGTATACCGCAGCATCGTGTAAAAACAATACAAACAAAAGAAAGTCAACCAAGGATGGATTCCTATTTTAATCCTTGGTTGACTCTTTATTTTATTTAAATTGTAGAACCTAGAAAATAAAGTTTAATTAAAAGCACCAATCATTTCTACTTTGAAATCTAAGGTTTCTAAAATAGCAATGACTTTCTTTATATCGGTTGTAATTGCAGAATCAGCCTGAACGAAAAATCGATACATACCTAATTGTGTTTTTAAAGGACGAGACTCAATCCAGGATAAATTAATATTAAACAAAGCAAATGTGTTAAGCACACTTGCTAACAATCCAGGTTTATCATGCATTGGTGTAATTAAAAACATCAAGGATGTCGCATTTTGATCAAATTGCTGCTGATTTTTTATAACTAAAAAACGTGTCACGTTATGTGGATAGTCTTCGATATGTGTATCAATAGGTGTAAAACCATAAGCTTCGCCACTACCTAAAGGTGCAATTGCTGCAACGCCATTTTCAATTTTAGTCAAACTTTGAATTGTACTGTCGACATAATCATAGTCAAATTGATGTTGATGTATGTAATTTGTTGTTTGACTGATTGCTGGTGCAATAGAATACACTTTTTTAATATCAGAAATGGTGTTCGAACCATTACCATATAATGCAAAGTTAATATCTAAACGTATTTCACCGTGTGCAAAGACATCTTGCTGTGCAAGTGCATCTGCCACAATGTTGATTGTTCCTTCTATAGAATTTTCAATAGGGACAATACCAATCGATGTGTCATCATCTGCAACTGCCTTGATGACTTCAAATAAATTTGACTTTGGTTGAAAAGTTGCTTCATTTTCAGAAAAATACTGACGACAAGCCAAATATGAAAATGTACCTTTAGGGCCTAAATAATATAATTGCATATGCTACACCTCTACTAACTTAATGATGGAAAGGGCACTGGTTAGCATTTGATTCTTGCTTTTTATAGAAAAAGTTTGGATCTTTTACTGTATTGTCATATCCGTGATGATAATTTGACGTCAATGTTGGAGATAATGGCGGTGCTAGCCAAGACCATTTTCCGGTAACTTGACGACCTTGTTGTGCTTCATTACGTTCGAATAGTTCGAATTGCTTTGCAGCGGTCAAATGATCGACAATTGATACGCCTTCTTTTTTAAAGGAATGATACACAGCATAGTTCAATTCAACAAGTGCTCGATCTTTATTAAATGAATTATTTTTAAGTGTATCAAATTCAAACGCATCTGCAACTTTTTCTAGTAAATTGTAACGGTAATCATCAATAAAGTTACGTACGCCAATTTCAGTTACCATATACCAACCGTTAAAGGGTGCAGTTGGATATACAATGCCACCGATTTTTAAGTCCATATTGGAAATGATAGGGACTGCATACCATTTTAAGTTCAATTTTCTTAATTTTGGATAATGATCATGTTCAATAGGTACTTCTTTAATTAATGAAGTAGGATATTCGTAAAATTTAACTGACTCATTAGGTAATTGGTAAATCAGTGGTAACACGTCAAAATTAGTACCTTTTCCTTTCCAACCTAAGTGATTTGCTAAGCGTGTAACTTCTTTTTCAGCAGGATCACCACAATTGTCATAGCCAGCATAGCGAATTAATTGATTGTTGAAAATTTTAGGTCCATCCTTTGGAGCATATATAGTAATATACGGCTTTAATTTACCTTCATTTGTAGCCTGTGTAATATGATAAGTAATTGATGATAAGAACGATGCTTCGTCAGTAACATTTCTTGCATCAATGACATTTAACGAATCCCAAAATAAACGACCAATGCAACGATTTGAATTACGCCAAGCCATTTTAGCACCATAAATAAGTTCTTCTTCTGTATGTGTATATGTCCCAGTTTCTTTTATTGCTAGTTCAATGTCATGTAAACGTTTATTGATAATTTGCGTTTCATAATGACACTCTTTATACATGTTTTCTATGAAAGCTTGAGCCTCTCTAAATAACATTAACAACACCTCGCTTTATATTATAGTCTACATTATTAAAATACTCTTAAAAATTATGTATATGTCATTAAATTGTTGGTTGATTTTAATTAAAAGTATGGAAATTAATGGGCTCTTATGTATATAAAAAAATGAATTATGATAAAATGTAAGAAAATATTTAGGTCGATTGGAGAGATACGAGTGTACCAATTAGAAGACGACAGTTTAATGTTACATAATGACTTATATCAAATAAATATGGCTGAAAGTTATTGGAATGATAATATTCATGAAAAAATGGCTGTATTTGATTTATATTTTAGAAAAATGCCATTTAATAGTGGCTATGCTGTTTTTAATGGTTTAAAACGCGTCATTGATTTTATAGAACATTTTGGATTTTCAGAATCAGATTTGGAATATTTAAAGTCTATTGGCTACAAGGATGATTTCTTATCATATTTAAAAGATTTAAAATTCACAGGCAGCATCCGTTCGATGCAAGAAGGCGAATTATGCTTTGGTAATGAACCATTGTTACGCGTAGAAGCACCATTGATTCAAGCGCAATTAATAGAAACAATTTTATTAAACATTGTAAATTTCCATACACTAATTACAACAAAGGCTAGTAGAATTCGTCAAATTGCATCAAATGATAAATTAATGGAGTTTGGTACACGTCGTGCGCAAGAAATTGATGCAGCATTGTGGGGCGCTAGAGCTGCTTACATCGGGGGCTTTGATTCTACAAGTAATGTTAGGGCGGGTAAATTATTTGGTATACCTGTGTCTGGTACACATGCACACGCATTTGTTCAAACTTATGGAGACGAATATGTTGCCTTCAAAAAATATGCTGAAAGACATAAAAATTGTGTGTTCCTAGTAGATACATTCCATACTTTAAAATCTGGCGTGCCAAATGCAATTAAAGTTGCAAAAGAATTAGGTGACAAAATTAACTTTGTAGGTATTCGATTGGATTCTGGAGATATCGCTTATTTATCTAAAGCGGCAAGACGTATGCTTGATGAAGCAGGATTTACTGAAACTAAAATTATCGCGTCTAATGATTTGGATGAAGAAACGATTACGAGTTTGAAAGCACAAGGTGCAAAAGTAGATTCTTGGGGCGTTGGTACAAAGCTGATTACAGGATACGATCAACCAGCATTAGGTGCAGTATATAAACTTGTAGCTATTGAAAATGAAGATGGTTCATATAGTGATCGTATTAAATTATCAAATAACGCTGAAAAGGTTACGACGCCAGGTAAGAAAAATGTATATCGCATTATAAACAAGAAAACAGGTAAGGCAGAAGGCGATTATATTACTTTGGAAAATGAAAATCCATACGATGAAAAACCTTTAAAATTATTCCATCCAGTGCATACTTATAAAATGAAATTTATAAAATCTTTCGAAGCCATTGATTTGCATCATAATATTTATGAAAATGGTAAATTAGTGTATCAAATTCCAACAGAAGATGAATCACGTGATTATTTAGCACAAGGATTACAATCCATTTGGGATGAAAACAAGCGTTTCTTAAATCCACAAGAGTACCCAGTCGATTTAAGTAAAGCATGTTGGGATAATAAACATAAACGTATTTTCGAAGTGGCGGAACATGTTAAGGAGATGGAAGAAGATAATGACTAAATTACAAGATGTAATTGTACAAGAAATGAAAGTGAAGAAAAGCATCGACAGTGCGGAAGAAATTGCTGAGTTAAAACAGTTTATAAAAAGTTATGTCCAATCACATTCATTTATTAAATCATTAGTATTAGGCATTTCAGGTGGTCAAGATTCTACATTAGTAGGGAAACTTGTTCAAATGGCAGTAAATGAATTACGTGAAGAGGGTAATGACTGTACATTTATCGCAGTTAAGTTGCCATATGGTGTTCAAAAAGATGCTGATGAAGTTGAGCAAGCTTTACTATTCATTGAGCCAGATGAAATAGTAACAGTCAATATTAAGCCTGCAGTTGATCAAAGTGTGCAATCATTGAAAGAAGCTGGGATTGTCCTAACAGACTTCCAAAAAGGTAATGAAAAGGCTCGCGAACGTATGAAAGTACAATTTTCAATTGCTTCAAACCGACAAGGTATCGTAGTTGGCACTGATCATTCTGCAGAAAATATTACGGGTTTTTATACGAAATATGGTGATGGTGCTGCAGATATTGCACCTATATTCGGTTTGAATAAGCGCCAAGGTCGTCAGTTATTAGCTTATCTTGGTGCACCAAAACAATTGTATGAAAAAACACCTACTGCTGATTTAGAAGATGACAAACCACAACTTCCAGATGAAGATGCATTAGGTGTAACATATGAAGCGATTGATAATTATTTAGAAGGTAAGCCAGTTACGCCAGAAGAACAAAAAGTAATTGAAAATCATTATATACGGAATGCACATAAACGTGAACTTGCATATACAAGATACACGTGGCCAAAATCCTAATTTAATTTTTTCTTCTAACGTGTGACTTAAATTAAATACGAGTTAGAATTAATAACGTTAAACCACATTCAACTAGGCTACTTCAGTATATAAATTGATAGTGTATGAAATAAAGTGAGTATGTTCATTTGAGAATAAATTTTTATTTATGACAAATTCGCTATTTATTTATGAGAGTTTTCGTACTATATTATATTAATATGCATTCATTAAGGTTAGTTTGAAGCAGTTTGATATTTAAAGTGTAATTGAAAGAGAGTGGGGCGCCTTATGTCATTCGTAACAGAAAATCCATGGTTAATGGTATTAACTATATTTATCATTAACGTTTGTTATGTAACGTTTTTAACAATGCGAACAATTTTAACGTTGAAAGGTTATCGTTATATTGCAGCATCAGTTAGTTTTTTAGAAGTATTAGTTTATATCGTTGGTTTAGGTTTGGTTATGTCTAATTTAGACCATATTCAAAATATTATTGCCTACGCATTTGGTTTTTCAATAGGTATCATTGTTGGTATGAAAATAGAAGAAAAACTGGCATTAGGTTATACAGTTGTAAATGTAACTTCAGCAGAATATGAGTTAGATTTACCGAATGAACTTCGAAATTTAGGATATGGCGTTACGCACTATGCTGCGTTTGGTAGAGATGGTAGTCGTATGGTGATGCAAATTTTAACACCAAGAAAATATGAACGTAAATTGATGGATACGATAAAAAATTTAGATCCGAAAGCATTTATCATTGCGTATGAACCTCGAAACATACATGGTGGATTCTGGACTAAAGGCATTCGTCGTAGAAAGCTTAAAGATTATGAACCAGAAGAACTGGAAAGTGTAGTAGAACATGAAATTCAAAGTAAATGAGAACGAAACAATTGCTGATTGTTTGTCACGAATGAAAACGCAAGGATATATGCCGGTAAAACGTATTGAAAAACCCGTGTTTCAGGAACAAAAAGATGGCACGATTGAAGTATCACATCAAGAAATCATTTTTGTAGGTAAGAAAATACAATAACATAATCCAATTTAAATAAAGACTTTTTGAAGAGGAAAGGCTATTCAAAGTTTGAGTAATTTTACTTTGAATAGCCTATTTGTTTATACATGCAAGATGCTCGATCCATATTGTATGAGAAACCCCCAGCAAGCTATATAAAGCATATGCTGGGGGTTCTTAATATTTTAAAATCATTGTTAAATTATATATATCGTCGCTTTTTCTAAAACAATCTCATCGCATGAAATTTTTTCTTCCTAGAGTCCTTTAATAAGATTAATAGTTTACTTAATCATATCTAGGTAGTCTTATGACTTATGCTTAATGAAAGTCATTCTAGGAGAAGTTCCCAAAGCTTCTGTATTCATAATTGTTAGTAGTATTTTATTATCATTTGGTATAAATATTTCAATAACAATTGAGCTATTATTTTTATTATATAATGTGAGTTGTTTGTGTTCTGTATTTATATATTTGCAAATGTAATCAGAATCGTCTGAGGTACTGAGAATAAATTTTAAAGGGCTATCATTTAAATCTTGAGGATGCCATTCTCCCTCAATAATATTAAGATAATACGTAGCCTCTGAATTACATTTGAATTTATCAATACTAAATAATTCAAATTGTTCCATAATATTATTTACCTTTCTAAAATACAAATTTTAATAACCATAAATAGATGAATACCATTGATAATGGTCGCCATTGGATACTGGAATAACATTGTTTTTAGCATCTTGAGTCATAAAACCATTATCCCATGGATTCCATATAATTATAACCTCTTGTCCATTGTCTAATTTAGCGTTCCCAACAACTGCCATAGCATGCCCTGCGTGCATACCATTTCTTGATTCTACTCTACTACCTAAAACAGCAATTCCTTTATTATTTTTAGTAAGATTGTCAACTTCATTATATGTAGTCATTCTATTAAGAAGTTGTGGACTTCTTCCCTGAGTTTGTCCAAAATAAATCATCTCTCTTGGCGTTAAACCAGTAAATTGGAATTGTTGTCCTTGTAAGTTTGGGTGTAAAAATCTCATCACAGCTTCTGCATGATATTTGTTAGTATTATAAGTCGCATTTAGTAATGCAGACATAGAATAGCCTGCACACCAACCATTGTTACCTTGAGTCTCTCTTATCCTAAAATTCTCAAGTTTATTTACATATTGTTCATTGTAAGTATAATTATTACTTTTAAATTGACTAGTTGGCATAGTGACAGAAGCTTTTTGCTTTAGTTGCGTTACATTATTGCCAGTAGGTATATTCTCGGTCTCTTTTACCTTTTTATCTTCTAGACGTGGTGTTTTTAGTACTAGTTTAGCTTTATGATTTTGAGTAACCACATAGTAACCTTTAGAGTTTGTCAAAATAGTAATTTGTTGATCTTTATATTGATTTAAGACTTTAGATAAAAATGAAGAAACATTGATTGTGTATTTAGAAGATGAACTAGAATCCTTAGTGACTTTTGGTGAAATTGTAACTATATAATCGATATTACCTTCAGTGTTCAAAACAGGAAAATAATAATTACCATCACTCTTTTTGTTGAATTTGTAAATTTTAAAAGGTTCACCAAGCGTATACGAGGCTTTCTCTTTATTATAGATTTTATCAAGCGAAGTAACATAAGAAAGATAGTCTTTTTGCGCTAAATTACGTACGTCAGTAGGAACACTCTTGTCCTCGACATTAACTTGCACATGCTTCTTATCTTTTGCTTTGATATTTGAATTGCTCTCACCGTTTGCAATAGGGGTAATACTTAAAGAAAATATTAAACTTAAAGCTATTAATTTTGGAAAGTTTCTTTTCATATAAAAACTCCTTTCTTTTATTATAAAATAATTATATTAAATTTAGTTAAGAATTTCAATATAAATTTTTAATCTATGTTTAAAAAATATTTAATTATTACACATTATCAGTTTATGTAATAATTTAGTATCTTATTTACTAAATTGTAAACATTTCATTCAATAATTAATATGATCGAAAGTTTCATGAAAATATATTAGTCGATTTTGAAAGAAGCGTAGTCAATTTATGTCTTTCTATAAAAATTTACTATTAAGAAAATCTCTGCGTATTTTTCTATACTCAGTTTCGTATTTATACGACTCGAGCAGTTCAATATTAATTGCTTATATTTAAAATGCCATACCTATGCAATTCTTTTTGTGAGTAGAAAATTTGTTAAATTAGAAGCAAATAATTTTAAAACATATTATGGAATGTAAGAAGAAATATTATGAAACTAGGAAAAGTAGATTGTTGAAATTCTATACAATAGGAGAAGTAAAGTGAATAATATCTGGTATTACTAAAGTCATTGATTGTCCTAATTGTAAATAAAATGGATAGTCTAGGTGAGGGGAGAAAAATTAAAATGCAATAATATATTCTTAATGGATCATTATAAATACCAATTAGATTAAAGTGTTGCGAACATTTACAATTAGAAATCAGTATTAATCTGCCATAGATAATTGTATTAATGTAAAAAATAAAATAGAATGAGAATATACGGAAATTTTTTATACATTTATAACCAATTCTGTTAAACTGTGAAGAGTAGAGTTAAAAACGAACTTTTTATTTATTTTTATTAAAAATGTTCTGTTTTTGAAAATTCGAGTATATATACGATAGGAGTTAAAAAAATGATTGAACGTTATTCTAGAGAAGAAATGTCTAATATTTGGACTGATCAAAATCGCTATGAAGCATGGTTAGAAGTGGAAATTTTAGCATGTGAGGCATGGAGTGAATTAGGACATATACCGAAAGCTGACGTACAAAAAATTCGTCAGAACGCAAAGGTAAATGTCGAACGTGCACAAGAAATTGAACAAGAAACGCGCCATGATGTTGTAGCCTTTACTAGACAAGTTTCTGAAACGCTAGGTGAAGAACGTAAGTGGGTACATTATGGTTTAACTTCTACTGATGTTGTAGATACAGCTTTAAGTTTCGTTATTAAACAAGCAAATGACATTATTGAAAAAGATTTAGAAAGATTTATCGACGTTTTAGCTGAAAAAGCAAAAAATTATAAATATACATTGATGATGGGACGTACACATGGAGTGCATGCAGAACCAACTACATTTGGTGTCAAAATGGCATTGTGGTACACGGAAATGCAACGTAACTTACAACGTTTCAAACAAGTAAGAGAAGAAATTGAAGTAGGGAAAATGAGTGGTGCAGTAGGTACTTTTGCTAACATTCCCCCTGAAATAGAAAGTTATGTGTGTAAACATTTAGGTATTGGCATAGCGCCTGTATCAACGCAAACATTGCAACGTGATCGACATGCATACTATATTGCGACATTAGCATTAATCGCGACGTCACTAGAAAAATTTGCCGTTGAAATTCGTAACCTTCAAAAAACCGAAACAAGAGAAGTTGAAGAAGCATTTGCAAAAGGTCAAAAAGGATCATCTGCAATGCCTCATAAACGAAATCCAATTGGTTCTGAAAATATCACAGGTATTTCAAGAGTAATTCGTGGTTATATTACTACAGCTTATGAGAATGTGCCATTATGGCATGAAAGAGATATTTCTCATTCTTCAGCTGAGCGTATTATGTTACCAGATGTTACAATAGCACTAGATTATGCATTGAATCGTTTCACGAATATTGTGGACCGTTTAACTGTATTTGAAGATAATATGCGTAATAATATAGATAAAACATTTGGTCTGATTTTCTCACAACGTGTCTTATTAGCATTAATTAATAAAGGTATGGTTCGTGAAGAAGCATACGACAAAGTACAACCAAAAGCGATGATATCTTGGGAAACGAAAACACCTTTCCGTGAATTAATCGAACAAGATGAGTCTATTACAAGTGTTTTAACAAAAGAAGAATTGGATGAATGTTTCGATCCTAAACATCATTTGAATCAAGTTGACACTATTTTCGAACGCGCTGGATTAGCATAAAATTAAAAAAAGTAACGATTCAGATTTAATAAAATATAAATCGCTACACTTTAATAGGTTAATGCGTTAAAATGACATAAAGAATAAAATTATAGGGGTTGTTTCGATATGCAAATTGAAAAATTACGAGGTGCAGCGTTAGATGAATTGTTTGATGCAATACTAACGTTAGAAAATAGAGAAGAATGTTACCAATTTTTCGATGATTTGTGTACTGTAAATGAAATTCAATCACTGTCTCAAAGATTACAAGTTGCTAAAATGATTAAGCAAGGTTATACCTATGCAACGATTGAACAAGAATCTGGAGCATCGACTGCAACGATTTCTAGAGTGAAGCGTTCATTACAATGGGGTAATGATGCTTATACAATGATTTTAGATCGTATGAATATTGAAACAAATGAATAATAAATGAACGATAAACAATGGTTATCTATCTGCACTAATAAGGTAGATAATCATTGTTTTTTCACGAAAAAATTTACAGAGTAAAAGAACTTAAATTTCATATTAAGTCTTTAGAACTCGACACTTAAAAATGCTATAATCATATGTATGTTAAAAAAGGAGTTTCGGAAAATGTATGACATTAAAAAATGGCGCCATATTTTTAAATTAGACCCAGCTAAACATATTTCAGATGATGATTTAGATGCGATTTGTATGTCTCAAACAGATGCAATTATGATTGGTGGAACTGATGACGTTACTGAAGATAATGTCATTCATTTAATGAGCAGGGTAAGAAGATACCCATTGCCTTTAGTACTTGAAATATCAAACATCGAAAGTGTAATGCCTGGTTTTGATTTTTATTTTGTACCTACAGTACTGAACAGTACAGATGTTGCATTTCACAATGGTACATTATTAGAAGCGCTTAAAACATATGGACATAGTATAGATTTTGAAGAAGTAATATTTGAAGGTTATGTCGTGTGCAATGCTGATAGCAAAGTGGCAAAACATACCAAAGCAAATACAGATTTAACAATAGAAGATTTAGAAGCATATGCCCAAATGGTCAATCATATGTATCGATTACCGGTTATGTATATAGAGTATAGTGGCATTTATGGCGACGTATCAAAGGTTCAAGCTGTCTCAGAACATCTATCAGAAACGCAACTTTTTTATGGTGGCGGTATTTCCTCAGAACAACAAGCGACAGAGATGGCAGCTATTGCAGATACAATTATCGTCGGTGATATTATTTATAAAGATATTAAAAAAGCTTTAAAAACAGTAAAAATAAAGGAGTCTAGTAAATGAATGCGTTATTAAATCATATGAATACAGAGCAAAGTGAAGCTGTAAAGACAACAGAAGGACCATTGTTAATTATGGCAGGTGCTGGTTCAGGGAAGACACGTGTTTTAACACATAGAATTGCTTATTTATTAGACGAAAAAGATGTCTCACCATACAATGTTTTGGCTATTACTTTTACAAATAAAGCTGCAAGAGAAATGAAAGAACGTGTTCAAAAATTAGTAGGTGATCAAGCAGAAGTTATTTGGATGTCAACATTCCACTCAATGTGTGTTCGTATTTTACGTCGTGATGCAGATCGAATTGGTATAGAACGCAATTTTACGATAATTGATCCTACAGACCAAAAATCTGTTATTAAAGACGTCTTAAAAAATGAAAATATTGATAGTAAAAAATTTGAACCTCGTATGTTTATCGGTGCGATCAGTAATTTGAAAAATGAACTTAAAACACCTGCAGATGCTCAAAAAGAAGCCACAGATTATCACTCGCAAATGGTAGCAACGGTTTATAGTGGATATCAACGCCAATTGTCACGTAATGAAGCGTTAGATTTTGATGACCTTATTATGACAACTATTAACTTATTTGAGCGTGTACCAGAAGTTCTAGAATATTATCAGAACAAATTCCAATATATTCATGTAGATGAGTATCAAGATACCAATAAAGCACAATACACATTAGTTAAATTATTAGCAAGTAAGTTTAAAAACTTATGTGTTGTAGGTGACTCAGATCAGTCAATTTATGGTTGGCGTGGTGCTGATATTCAAAATATCTTATCATTTGAAAAAGACTACCCAGAAGCGAATACAATCTTTTTAGAGCAAAATTATCGTTCGACGAAAACGATTTTAAATGCGGCTAACGAAGTGATTAAAAATAATTCTGAACGTAAGCCAAAAGGACTGTGGACTGCAAATACGAATGGTGAGAAAATTCATTACTATGAAGCAATGACAGAACGTGACGAAGCGGAATTTGTAATACGAGAAATTATGAAGCATCAACGTAATGGTAAGAAATATCAAGATATGGCAATTTTATATAGAACAAATGCACAATCACGTGTACTTGAGGAAACATTCATGAAATCTAATATGCCATATACAATGGTTGGTGGACAAAAGTTCTATGATCGTAAAGAAATCAAAGATTTATTAAGTTATTTGCGTATAATTGCCAATAGTAATGATGACATTAGTTTGCAACGTATTATTAATGTTCCAAAAAGAGGTGTAGGTCCTTCATCTGTTGAAAAAGTTCAAAACTATGCACTTCAAAACAATATCAGTATGTTTGATGCACTTGGAGAAGCTGATTTTATCGGATTGTCAAAAAAAGTGACACAAGAGTGTCTTAATTTTTACGAGTTAATCCAAAGCTTGATAAAAGAACAAGAATTTTTAGAAATTCATGAAATAGTTGATGAAGTATTACAAAAGTCTGGCTACCGAGAAATGCTTGAACGTGAAAATACACTAGAATCTCGAAGTAGATTAGAAAACATCGATGAATTTATGTCAGTACCAAAAGACTATGAGGAAAATACCCCATTAGAAGAACAGTCATTAATTAACTTTTTAACGGATTTATCGTTAGTAGCTGATATTGATGAGGCAGATACTGAAAATGGCGTAACACTAATGACGATGCACTCGGCTAAGGGCCTTGAATTTCCAATCGTCTTTATAATGGGGATGGAAGAATCTTTATTCCCACATATTAGAGCGATTAAGAGTGAAGATGATCATGAAATGCAAGAAGAACGTCGAATTTGTTATGTAGCAATCACAAGGGCTGAAGAGGTGTTATACATCACTCATGCGACATCAAGAATGTTATTTGGTCGCCCTCAGTCAAATATGCCATCTAGATTTTTAAAGGAAATTCCAGAATCACTATTAGAAAATCATTCAAGTGGCAAACGACAAACGATACAACCTAAGGCAAAACCTTTTGCTAAACGTGGATTTAGTCAACGAACAACGTCAACGAAAAAACAAGTATCGTCATCTGATTGGAATGTAGGTGACAAAGTAATGCATAAAGCCTGGGGAGAAGGCATGGTGAGTAATGTAAACGAGAAAAATGGCTCAATCGAACTAGATATTATCTTTAAATCACAAGGGCCAAAACGTTTGTTAGCGCAATTTGCACCAATTGAAAAAAAGGAGGATTAAGGGATGGCTGATTTATCGTCTCGTGTGAACGAGTTACATGATTTATTAAATCAATACAGTTATGAATACTATGTAGAGGATAATCCATCTGTACCAGATAGTGAATATGACAAATTACTTCATGAACTGATTAAAATAGAAGAGGAGCATCCTGAGTATAAGACTGTAGATTCTCCAACAGTTAGAGTTGGTGGTGAAGCCCAAGCCTCTTTCAATAAAGTCAACCATGACACGCCAATGTTAAGTTTAGGGAATGCATTTAATGAGGATGATTTGAGAAAATTCGACCAACGCATACGTGAACAAATTGGCAACGTTGAATATATGTGCGAATTAAAAATTGATGGCTTAGCAGTATCATTGAAATATGTTGATGGATACTTCGTTCAAGGTTTAACACGTGGTGATGGAACAACAGGTGAAGATATTACCGAAAATTTAAAAACAATTCATGCGATACCTTTGAAAATGAAAGAACCATTAAATGTAGAAGTTCGTGGTGAAGCATATATGCCGAGACGTTCATTTTTACGATTAAATGAAGAAAAAGAAAAAAATGATGAGCAGTTATTTGCAAATCCAAGAAACGCAGCTGCGGGGTCATTAAGACAGTTAGATTCTAAATTAACGGCAAAACGAAAGCTAAGCGTATTTATATATAGTGTCAATGATTTCACCGATTTCAATGCGCGTTCGCAAAGTGAAGCATTAGATGAGTTAGATAAATTAGGTTTTACAACGAATAAAAATAGAGCGCGTGTAAATAATATCGATGGCGTTTTAGAGTATATTGAAAAATGGACAAGCCAAAGAGAGTCATTACCTTATGATATTGATGGGATTGTTATTAAAGTTAATGATTTAGATCAACAGGACGAAATGGGATTCACACAAAAATCACCAAGGTGGGCCATTGCTTATAAATTTCCAGCTGAGGAAGTAGTAACTAAATTATTAGATATTGAATTAAGTATTGGACGTACGGGTGTAGTCACACCTACTGCTATTTTAGAACCAGTAAAAGTAGCTGGTACAACTGTATCAAGAGCATCTTTGCACAATGAAGATTTAATTCATGACAGAGATATTCGAATTGGTGATAGTGTTGTAGTGAAAAAAGCAGGTGACATCATACCTGAAGTTGTACGTAGTATTCCAGAACGTAGACCTGAGGATGCTGTCACATATCATATGCCAACCCATTGTCCAAGTTGTGGACATGAATTAGTACGTATTGAAGGCGAAGTAGCACTTCGTTGCATTAATCCAAAATGCCAAGCACAACTTGTTGAAGGATTGATTCACTTTGTATCAAGACAAGCCATGAATATTGATGGCTTAGGCACTAAAATTATTCAACAGCTTTATCAAAGCGAATTAATTAAAGATGTTGCTGATATTTTCTATTTAACAGAAGAAGATTTATTACCTTTAGACAGAATGGGGCAGAAAAAAGTTGATAATTTATTAGCTGCCATTCAACAAGCTAAGGACAACTCTTTAGAAAATTTATTATTTGGTTTAGGTATAAGGCATTTAGGTGTTAAAGCGAGCCAAGTGTTAGCAGAAAAATATGAAACGATAGATCGATTACTAACGGTAACTGAAGCGGAATTAGTAGAAATTCATGATATAGGTGATAAAGTAGCACAATCTGTAGTTACTTATTTAGAAAATGAAGATATTCGTGCTTTAATTCAAAAATTAAAAGATAAACATGTTAATATGATTTATAAAGGTATCAAAACATCAGATATTGAAGGACATCCTGAATTTAGTGGTAAAACGATAGTACTGACTGGTAAGCTACATCAAATGACACGCAATGAAGCATCTAAATGGCTTACATCACAAGGTGCTAAAGTTACAAGTAGCGTTACTAAAAATACAGATGTCGTTATTGCTGGTGAAGATGCAGGTTCAAAATTAACAAAAGCACAAAGTTTAGGTATTGAAATTTGGACAGAGCAACAATTTGTAGATAAGCAAAATGAATTAAATAGTTAGAGGGGTATGTCGATGAAGCGTACATTAGTATTATTGATTACAGCTATCTTTATACTCGCTGCTTGTGGTAACCATAAGGATGACCAGGCTGGAAAAGATAATCAAAAACATAACAATAGTTCAAATCAAGTAAAAGAAATTGCTACGGATAAAAATGTACAAGGTGATAACTATCGTACATTGTTACCATTTAAAGAAAGCCAGGCAAGAGGACTTTTACAAGATAACATGGCAAATAGTTATAATGGCGGCGACTTTGAAGATGGTTTGTTGAACTTAAGTAAAGAAGTGTTTCCAACAGACAAATATTTGTATCAAGATGGTCAATTTTTGGATAAGAAAACAATTAATGCCTATTTAAATCCTAAGTATACAAAACGTGAAATCGATAAAATGTCTGAAAAAGATAAAAAAGACAAGAAAGCGAATGAAAATTTAGGACTTAATCCATCACACGAAGGTGAAACAGATCCTGAAAAGATTGCAGAAAAATCACCAGCCTATTTATCTAACATTTTAGAACAAGATTTTTATGGTGGTGGAGATACAAAAGGTAAGAATATTAAAGGTATGACGATTGGTTTAGCTATGAATAGTGTTTATTACTATAAAAAAGAAAAAGATGGACCGACTTTTAGTAAAAAACTAGATGATAGCGAAGTTAAAAAGCAAGGTAAACAAATGGCTAGTGAGATATTATCAAGGTTACGTGAAAATGATGATTTAAAAGATATACCAATTCATTTTGCAATTTATAAGCAATCAAGTGAAGATTCAATCACACCAGGTGAATTTATCACTCAAGCGACTGCAGAAAAGAGTCAAACAAAGCTTAATGAATGGCATAATATCAATGAAAAATCAGCTTTATTACCTTCTTCAACAGCAGCAGATTATGATGAAAATTTAAATAATAATTTCAAGCAATTTAACGATAATTTGCAATCATATTTTTCTAATTTCACACAAGCAGTAGGGAAAGTTAAATTTGTTGATAAAAAGCCACAACGATTAGTAGTAGATTTACCAATCGATTACTATGGACAAGCTGAAACAATTGGTATTACACAGTACGTTACTGAACAAGCGAATAAATATTTCGATAAAATCAATAACTATGAAATTCGTATTAAAGATGGTAACCAACCACGTGCTTTAATTAGTAAGACAAAAGATGATAAAGAACCACAAGTTCATATTTACAGTAATTAATTGTAAATTAAAGATAATAAAAAGGTACCAATGTTAGTCAGAATTTTGATTAACATTAGTACCTTTTTAATTTGTTAAGACTTATGAATTATTTTTCTCTAACGATGTCGCGGACTTTATTTAAGTCAATTTCAACAAATGCACCAGGTTTTTTAGTAAGTTTACTTACAACATATGTAACGATTACACTTACAATAAATCCAGGAATAATTTCATATAAGCCGAATATTTCATTGATATGTGCCAATGGTTTAATCCATGCAATCCAAACTATAACGACTAAAGCACCTGAAACCATTCCACTTACAGCACCGGCACGTGTCAAACCTTTCCAGTAAAGTGCAAATAGCACAAGTGGACTGAACGATGCACCAAATCCGGCCCAAGCATTACCTACTAAGTTTAGAATTGTGTCGTTTGGATTCCATGCAATCGCGATAGCAACAATTGCTACAACTAATACAGATAATCTTCCAATCATAACAAATTCTTTTTGGTGCGTTTTAGCTTTTTCTTCACCACGAATTAATTTATAAAAGTCTTCCGTTAAAGAACTAGATGTTACAAGTAATTGTGAAGAAATCGTGCTCATAATTGCTGCTAAAATCGCTGCTAGTAAAAAACCGCCTACAAGAGGATGGAAAAGTACTTGACTCATCACGATGAATAATGTCTCAGGATCTTCTAGTTTAATATGATAAGCAGGTACGAATGCAATACCTGTTAAACCAACAGCCACAGCGCCTAATAAACCAACAGCCATCCAGCTAATACCTAAACGTCTAGCTTTAGGTAGCATCTTGTGTGATTTAATAGACATAAACCTTACAATGATATGAGGTTGACCGAAATAACCTAATCCCCATGAAAATAGAGAGATAATTCCTATAAATGATAACCCTTTAAATAAATTTAAATTTGTAGGTTTCATAGCTGCTACATCATGAAACGTTCCCCAGCCGTTTAAATTCATCATAGCAACAATAGGGACCATAACCATCGCAATTAACATAATGACACCTTGGAAGAAATCTGTAATTGATACAGCTAAATATCCACCAAAGAAAGTATAGAAAATGACAATGAAAGCAACTAATATTAAACCGAAATGATAATCTAATCCAAAAGCACTTTCAAATAATTTACCACCAGATACGAAACCAGAATGTGTATATAATGTAAAGAATACTACGATAATCAATCCAGAAATAATCTTTAACACATTATTTTTATCGTTTAAACGATTTTTAAAGAAATCTGGTAATGTAATTGCATCTCCAGCTAATTCGGTATAAACACGAAGTCTAGGAGCAACAACAAAGTAATTTATATAAGCACCTAATGTTAAGCCGATTGTAATCCACATTGCCGAAAGACCAGTACTATAGACAGAGCCTGGTAAACCCATAATCATCCAGCCACTCATATCTGAAGCTCCAGCTGATAATGCAGTAATATACGGACCGATACTACGTCCACCTAACATGTACTCGCTCAGGTTACCAGTTGCTTGCTTGTAACCGTAAAAGCCAATAACGATTAGTATCAAGAAGTAGACGGCAATCATAATATAAGTTTGCCAATTGGCATCTACTTGTTGACTTAATGCTGTCCCCATTGTAAGCATGATAAACACTCCCTTTATTTAATTTATAATTTAGTTACTTGAAAACATTATACATAAAGATAAATGTTTAGAAAAGTAGGAAAATTAAATTTATTCTTTTTGAAATACTTGTATACCAATATAGAAAGCGCTTTCGTATTTTTTAGATATAGGCAAATTTTTATAATTAAAATTGCATAATCATAATATTGAATTGGGTTGTCTATTATTAAGAGGGTGTTGTTTTCATAAAAAATGATTTGGTAAACGAATGATAATGTTTATACAGTTTATATGAAATTAAAGTAGTACCTCATAAATACTTAGATTTTTAATTGGAAATTTGATACAATTTAGTGATGAATGACTTAAAGGAGGCTTTTATTAATGACAAAAGTAACACGTGAAGAAGTTGAGCATATCGCGAATCTTGCAAGACTTCAAATTTCTCCTGAAGAAACGGAAGAAATGGCCAACACATTAGAAAGCATTTTAGATTTTGCAAAACAAAATGATAGCGCTGATACAGAAGGCGTTGAACCTACATATCACGTTTTAGATTTACAAAACGTTTTACGTGAAGATAAAGCAATTAAAGGTATTCCGCAAGAATTAGCTTTGAAAAATGCCAAAGAAACAGAAGATGGACAATTTAAAGTGCCTACAATCATGAATGAGGAGGACGCGTAAGATGAGCATTCGCTACGAATCGGTTGAGAATTTATTAACTTTAATAAAAGACAAAAAAATCAAACCATCTGATGTTGTTAAAGATATATATGATGCAATTGAAGAGACTGATCCAACAATTAAGTCTTTTCTAGCGCTGGATAAAGAAAATGCAATTAAAAAAGCGCAAGAATTGGATGAATTACAAGCAAAAGACCAAATGGATGGCAAATTATTTGGTATTCCAATGGGTATAAAAGATAACATTATTACAAACGGATTAGAAACAACATGTGCAAGTAAAATGTTAGAAGGTTTTGTGCCAATTTACGAATCTACTGTAATGGAAAAACTACATAATGAGAATGCCGTTTTAATCGGTAAATTAAATATGGATGAGTTTGCAATGGGTGGTTCAACAGAAACATCTTATTTCAAAAAAACAGTTAACCCATTTGACCATAAAGCAGTACCAGGTGGTTCATCAGGTGGATCTGCAGCAGCAGTTGCAGCTGGCTTAGTACCATTTAGCTTAGGTTCAGACACAGGTGGTTCAATTAGACAACCGGCTGCATATTGTGGCGTTGTCGGTATGAAACCAACATACGGTCGTGTATCTCGATTTGGATTAGTTGCATTTGCATCTTCATTAGACCAAATTGGTCCATTGACTCGAAATGTAAAAGATAATGCAATCGTATTAGAAGCCATTTCTGGTGCAGATGTTAATGACTCTACAAGTGCACCTGTTGATGATGTAGACTTTACATCTGATATTGGTAAAGATATTAAAGGATTAAAAGTTGCATTACCTAAAGAATACTTAGGTGAAGGTGTAGCTGATGACGTAAAAGAAGCAGTTCAAAACGCTGTAGAAACTTTAAAATCTTTAGGTGCTGTCGTTGAGGAAGTATCATTGCCAAATACTAAATTTGGTATTCCATCATATTACGTGATTGCATCATCAGAAGCTTCGTCAAACCTTTCTCGTTTTGACGGAATTCGTTATGGTTATCATTCTAAAGAAGCTCATTCATTAGAAGAATTATATAAAATGTCAAGATCTGAAGGTTTTGGTAAAGAAGTAAAACGTCGTATTTTCTTAGGTACATTTGCATTAAGTTCAGGTTACTACGATGCTTACTATAAAAAATCTCAAAAAGTTAGAACATTGATTAAAAATGACTTTGATAAAGTATTCGAAAATTATGATGTAGTAGTTGGTCCAACAGCGCCTACAACTGCGTTTAATTTAGGTGAAGAAATTGATGATCCATTGACAATGTATGCCAATGATTTATTAACAACACCAGTAAACTTAGCTGGATTACCTGGTATTTCTGTTCCTTGTGGACAATCAAATGGCCGACCAATCGGTTTACAGTTCATTGGTAAACCATTCGATGAAAAAACGTTATATCGTGTCGCTTATCAATATGAAACACAATACAATTTACATGACGTTTATGAAAAATTATAAGGAGTGGAAATCATGCATTTTGAAACAGTTATAGGACTTGAAGTTCACGTAGAGTTAAAAACGGACTCAAAAATGTTTTCTCCATCACCAGCGCATTTTGGAGCAGAACCTAACTCAAATACAAATGTTATCGACTTAGCATATCCAGGTGTCTTACCAGTTGTTAATAAGCGTGCAGTAGACTGGGCAATGCGTGCTGCAATGGCACTAAATATGGAAATCGCAACAGAATCTAAGTTTGACCGTAAGAACTATTTCTATCCAGATAATCCAAAGGCATATCAAATTTCTCAATTTGATCAACCAATTGGTGAAAATGGATATATCGATATCGAAGTCGACGGTGAAACAAAACGAATCGGTATTACTCGTCTTCACATGGAAGAAGATGCTGGTAAGTCAACACATAAAGGTGAGTATTCATTAGTTGACTTGAACCGTCAAGGTACACCGCTAATTGAAATCGTATCTGAACCAGATATTCGTTCACCTAAAGAAGCATATGCGTATTTAGAAAAATTACGTTCAATTATTCAATACACTGGTGTATCAGACGTTAAGATGGAAGAAGGATCTTTACGTTGTGATGCTAACATCTCTTTGCGTCCATATGGTCAAGAAAAATTTGGTACTAAAGCCGAATTGAAAAACTTAAACTCATTTAACTATGTACGTAAAGGTTTAGAATATGAAGAAAAACGCCAAGAAGAAGAATTGTTAAATGGTGGAGAAATCGGACAAGAAACACGTCGATTTGATGAATCTACAGGTAAAACAATTTTAATGCGTGTTAAAGAAGGTTCTGATGATTACCGTTACTTCCCAGAGCCTGACATCGTACCTTTATATATTGATGATGCTTGGAAAGAGCGTGTTCGTCAGACAATTCCTGAATTACCAGATGAGCGTAAAGCTAAGTATGTAAATGAATTAGGTTTACCTGCATACGATGCACACGTATTAACATTGACTAAAGAAATGTCAGATTTCTTTGAATCAACAATTGAACACGGTGCAGATGTTAAATTAACATCTAACTGGTTAATGGGTGGCGTAAACGAATATTTAAATAAAAATCAAGTAGAATTATTAGATACTAAATTAACACCAGAAAATTTAGCAGGTATGATTAAACTTATCGAAGACGGAACAATGAGCAGTAAAATTGCGAAGAAAGTCTTCCCAGAGTTAGCAGCTAAAGGTGGTAATGCTAAACAGATTATGGAAGATAATGGCTTAGTTCAAATTTCTGATGAAGCAACACTTCTAAAATTTGTAAATGAAGCATTAGACAATAACGAACAATCAGTTGAAGATTACAAAAATGGTAAAGGCAAAGCTATGGGCTTCTTAGTTGGTCAAATTATGAAAGCGTCTAAAGGTCAAGCTAATCCACAATTAGTAAATCAACTATTAAAACAAGAATTAGATAAAAGATAATTAGATTCATCAGACTATGATGATATAACAATGAACCCTTGGTTGCTGACTTAGATGCAATCGAGGGTTTATTTATATCTATAGAAGTCATATTACTTTTAACTTTATTCATTGTACATGTTAATGGTAAAAATATTAATTTTATTAATGCGTTAGCTTTAATTATATTAAGGCAAACTGTATAATAAAAAGGTATAAAACATTTTTGTATAAAGACAACATTATATTTACAACATCATTTTAAAGGTAAAATAGCATAACTGACGAAGTCTATATAACGAAGAACGGCAAAAATTGCTGAATAAATAACAACCTTTGTACATATTGAGATAGTATTTGTTTAAGTTACAAGTTGGTCTTTAACGATATTAAGAATGATGAAATAAGACTGAGCCTGGGTCATAAATTCAATATCCTAGGCACTACAATGCTACATTGGCAGTAGTTGACTGAAAGAAAATACGCTTGTAAGAAGCTTTTTTCAATTCTAGTGGGGCCCCAACAAAGAGAATTTCAAAAGGAAATTCTAAAGACAATGTAAGTTGGGGTAGAACGAAATAAATTTTGTTAAATATTATTTCTGTCCCACTCCCTATTAGACGAAACCAAGATGAAGTTAAAATAAATGAATTTTAAGTAGAGGGATAAGATATGAGGAAACGTGCTAGAATCATTTATAACCCGACATCAGGTAAAGAGCAATTTAAAAGAGAATTACCTGATGCCTTAATAAAATTAGAAAAAGCGGGATATGAAACGAGTGCATATGCAACCGAGAAAATAGGTGATGCCACACTTGAAGCAGAAAGAGCTATGCATGAAAATTATGATGTATTAATCGCTGCAGGTGGTGACGGAACATTAAATGAAGTAGTTAATGGTATCGCAGAAAAGCCTAATCGTCCTAAGCTAGGTGTCATTCCTATGGGTACTGTTAATGACTTTGGACGTGCATTGCATATACCTAATGACATCATGGGGGCACTTGATGTCATCATTGAAGGTCATTCTACTAAAGTAGATATTGGTAAAATGAATAATCGATACTTTATTAATTTAGCTGCAGGCGGACAATTGACGCAAGTCTCTTATGAAACACCGAGTAAATTGAAATCTATTGTTGGTCCATTTGCTTATTACATCAAAGGTTTCGAAATGTTACCTCAAATGAAAGCTGTAGATTTAAGAATTGAATATGATGGTAATGTTTTCCAAGGAGAAGCATTATTATTCTTTTTAGGTTTAACAAATTCAATGGCAGGATTTGAAAAATTAGTGCCGGACGCTAAGTTAGACGACGGCTATTTTACGTTAATTATAGTTGAAAAATCAAACCTTGCAGAACTTGGTCATATTATGACTTTAGCTTCAAGAGGAGAACATACTAAGCATCCTAAAGTTATTTATGAAAAAGCAAAGGCAATTAATATTTCATCATTCACAGACTTACAACTAAATGTAGATGGAGAATATGGTGGTAAATTACCAGCGAATTTCTTAAATCTAGAACGTCATATAGATGTCTTTGCACCTAATGATATTGTAAATGAAGAGTTAATAAATAATGATCATGTTGATGGCAATTTAATCGAAGAATAAACAGAAGTAGTGAAATATATAATGGCAGGTTAGGAAGCGCATAATTTTGTTCCTAACCTGTTCATTTTGGAGGTAAAATTTTGCAAGCAATAGCTAAAAATGACATTAAAACGGGAACAGTTGTTGATTTAACGCATGAAGGTCATGGTGTCGTAAAAATAGATCGCTTTCCTATTTTCATACCACAAGCTTTAATTAATGAACAAATTGAATATAAAATTATCAAAGTAAAAAAGAACTTTGCGATAGGTAAGTTGCTTAATATAAATACGAGAAGTGAGAATCGTGTTGCACCGCCATGTATATATTATGAACGTTGTGGTGGGTGCCAACTTCAACACTTATCATACGAAGCACAACTTGAAATGAAAAAAGAACAAGTGATTAATTTGTTTCAGCGAAAAGCACATTTTGATAATTCTAAGATTAACGATACAGTTGGCATGACAGATCCTTGGAGATATCGAAACAAGTCCCAGATTCCAGTTGGTGAGAATGAACAGAATGAAGTTATTATGGGCTTTTATCGTCAAAGAAGCCATGACATTATTGACATGGAAAGTTGTTTAATACAAGATTCACAACATCAAGAAGTGATGAATGAAGTTAAATCTATTTTAAAAGATTTAAATGTAAGTATTTATCAAGAACAATTGAAAAAAGGTTTAATGAGACATTTGGTTGTAAGAACAGGATATCATACAGACGAAATGATGATTATTTTTGTAACTAATGGTAAAAAGTGGCCACAAAAAAATGCTGTTGTTGAGAAGATATTAGATGCATTTCCTAATGTGACAAGTATTAAACAAAACATTAATGATAGCCACTCTAATGTTATTATGGGACGTCAATCTATAACGCTATATGGTAAAGATACAATTATTGATCAATTAACAGATAGTACATTTAAAATAAGTGATCAGTCATTCTACCAAATTAATTCTGAACAAACAGAGAAATTATATAATAAAGCAATTGAGTATGCGCAATTGACAGGTAATGAAGTTGTATTAGATACCTATTGTGGTATTGGAACAATAGGGCTATATATGGCACCACATGCAAAACATGTATACGGTGTTGAAGTAGTACCTTCTGCAATTGAAGACGCACAACAAAATGCGACTATAAACCAATGTAATAATACAACTTTTGTCTGTGGGAAAGCTGAAGAAGTTATTTTACAATGGAAAGCACAAGGGATTAAACCAGATGTTGTAATGGTTGATCCGCCAAGAAAGGGCTGTGACGAAACGTTTATTCAGACTTTGCTTACATTAGAACCTAAGCGTATTGTCTATATTTCATGTAATCCCGCAACACAGCAACGTGATGCATTATTATTAGCTGAAAAATATCAACTTGAAGAGGTAACACCGGTAGATATGTTTCCACAAACAACACATGTTGAGACAGTGGCATTATTCAATTTGAAATAGCGCACATGATTTGAGATAAAATTTCGCCTTAATAAGTGAAGAAAGAAGTCGTATATTAAAATTTTATTACAGCCAATTTACTTTCTTGATATGAACTTTTTAAATTAAATGTGACATTGTATACTATATTTAAAGAAGAATAAGAATGTCATGATCGGGAGGGTTGGTAATGCATAAAATTGATTTAACGACAAATAATTTTCAAATGCGAAGGTTTATTATCTTGCAACTTGTTATTGCGTTATTCGTGATTTTATTTACGTATAAGTGGGCGTTAGGTGTCACAGCGGTTGTCGATCAAAATATCATCATCAATCTTGTATATGGGTTTGCTGGATTCATTATTTTATTGATTTTACATGAACTTATCCATAGAGCATTATTTCTTTTATTTAAAAAAGATAGCAAACCTATGTTTAATATAAAAAAAGACAGAATCTTATTCCAAACAGCAGATGCTTGCTTCAACAAATGGCAATTCTCAATTATTATGCTGTCACCACTAATCCTATTAAGTACTGGCTTGCTTATTTTAATTAAGGTATTTGGTTATTCATCACTTATTTTTATGTTTAGTATGCATACCGCTTATTGCTTTATAGATATTCTGCTTGTTGCATTAACAATATCTAGTAGTTTTAAATATGTTCAACAAGATGAAGATAGTATTTATTTGTATCATCAAAAGCCGACTCAATAATAAATTTTAATATGATGATACCAACAAAATGAATTTGCTTGAATTATTTCAGATTACCTATGTTTTCTTACTCAATCGTCTTCATCATCATGCTTAAATAGCAATTGATTTTATAACAACTTGTAGTTATCTCAATATAGTTATCGCTAAGTGCAAGATTTATGTAAAAAAATCGCACACAGCGTATAATTATGTTGAGATATTTTTGTGCGTTCTAAAAGTAAAAATTAGTAGGGAGGTGAGCACTTGACTGAGAGACGAATTATTCATATAGATATGGACTATTTTTTTGCACAAGTCGAAATGAGAGATAACCCCAAATTGAAAGGGAAACCAGTCATTGTTGGTGGTAAAGCAAGTAGTAGGGGTGTTGTCTCTACGGCATCTTATGAAGCACGAAAATACGGCGTCCATTCAGCAATGCCTATGTCACAAGCGCATAAATTATGTCCAAATGGATACTTTGTCACAAGTAATTTTGGTGCTTACCGAGAAACATCTGCACAGATTATGTCTATTTTCCGAAGTTATACAGATAAGGTAGAACCGATGTCATTGGATGAAGCGTATTTAGATATTACAGAATTAGTGAGACCAGACCTTCCTGCTTCGAAAATTGCTCAGTATATTAGAAAAGATATTCTAGAGCAGACACATTTAACAGCATCTGCAGGTGTTTCTTACAACAAATTTTTAGCTAAATTAGCGAGTGGTATGAATAAACCTGATGGTATGACTGTGATTGATTATCAAAATGTCCATGATATTTTGATGACATTGGATATTGGAGATTTTCCAGGCGTAGGTAAAGCTTCCAAAAAAGTAATGCACGATAATGGTATTTTTAACGGTAGAGATTTATATGAGAAAACGGAATTTGAATTAATACGTTTGTTTGGAAAAAGAGGTCGGGGTTTATATAACAAGGCACGCGGTATTGACCATAGTGAAGTGAAATCATCAAGAGTAAGAAAATCAGTAGGGACTGAACGCACATTTGCAACAGACGTGAATGATGATGAAGAGATTTTAAGAAAAGTATGGGAGTTGTCAGGTAAAACAGCTGAACGTCTAAATAAATTACAGAAGTCAGCTAAAACTGTAACAGTTAAAATTAAAACTTATCAATTTGAAACGTTATCTAAACAGATGAGTTTAAGAGATTCGGTTAGTTCTGAAGAAGATATTTATAATATTGCATATTTACTTTATAACGATTTAAAAGACCCTGATGTACCAATTCGACTTATTGGTGTCACTGTAGGTAATTTAGAACAATCAACTTATAAAAATATGACGATATATGACTTTATATAAAATAAAGCTCCATTTAAAGTTTACATTTTTACAATGCTTACTTTGAATGGAGCATTTTATTTAGTCCTAGCCTTTATCTTTTAGATTTTTACCATAAATATTAGTTACATACGTTAAATTTTCATAATTTTTCAGTAGCCTAAAAGTAATCATTGCACATGCTTTGGCATCATTCAATGCATCATGATGACCATGAAAATCTAATTGATAAAACTCCATCATATGTTTTAAACCGTATCGATACGAATCAACGGTTCTTTTAGCAAGTTGATAACTACAAAAGTAAGTTAAATTTGGAGTTGGTAAACCAATATTTTGAATACTTTGATGTAAGACGTTCATATCAAATGCCGCGTTATGTGCGACAACAGGTAAATCTGCAATAAATTGCATCATATATGGAAATACGTAGTCAAACGTAGGTGCATTTTCAACATCTTCTGGTTGTATGCCATGAACTTTAATATTTTGTTGTGAAAAATAGTCTTGCGGATTCACAAGAGTATGAAATGTTTCTGTTATTTGACTATCAATGACTTTAACCATTCCGACAGAACAAATACTTGTACGTTTACCATTTGCTGTTTCAAAATCAAGTGCAACAAACGCATCTTGTATCATGTAGTCAATCCTTTCAATTAATTAAATGTATATATTAATAGACTTTTTAGTCATTTGCTTACAAATGATACATAATATTATACGTGAAGGTATAACGTGAAATCTATCATTTGGATGTAACTCTGGTTAAAAAGTAAATGATGATATGCTTTAAAATCGGTCAAATTAATTCAATATTAAATTTAGAGTTATTAACATTAGTAGTTTAAAAAATAAATGACTAAAAATACAATAATTAGCCTTGAAAATAAAAAAACGCAGATCAATGATTTAGAAAATAAATCTAAAGATCTCCGTAAAGCAAAATAATATAGACATTGGGTTATTGTAAGTGACCCAAATGTCTATCATGTCGTATGATATTTATCTGTCTATTGTAGTGATGTTTAATTATTCTTCGTCGAATGTACGAGCGCCAAGTTCTTTTTCGTAAAGATATAATGCATTGCTGTCATCGCCGATACGAGTTAAATAATTGATGTGAGTTTCAAACATTGATTCTTCTTCGACTTGTTCATCTAAGAACCAGTTTAAGAATGAGATAGTTGCATAATCTTTATCTTGACGAGCGATTTCAGATAAGTTATAGAAACGTCTTGTCACTTCTTGTTCTTGAGTTAAACTGTCTTTGAAAGTTTCTAGTATGCTTGAAAAGTCAATTTTTGGTGCTGAAACTGCTCTGAATTCTGCATGTGCACCTCTGTCGTTAATATAGTTATAAATCTTTTGTCCATGGAAACGTTCTTCTTTAGCTTGTTGAATGAAGAAGTTTGCAAATCCTTCGTACGATTCTTTATCACAGTATGCTGCCATTGCCATATATGCGTGCGCTGCAAAGTACTCGTGGTTCATTTGATCATTTAATGCTTCTAATAAATTTTTACTTAACATTTTGATACACCTCTTATTTGTAAATTAAAATTACTATGAATTAAACTTAGTATAACAAACTCATTCTCAATTGTAAATAATAATAATTATAATTTAATACCCGATTTTAGCACTCTAATTGAGAAAATGTATCATTTAGCGAGATTTAATTGAGAATAAATATCATTTTTAATTATCTAAATGAGAATGATTATAATTTAGAAACGCTGTATCAATTTGTGATTGAGAAACTTTTTTGAAGTTGCCTTGTCATGTTATAATGATGCGAGTGGAAATTTGAGGAGGAAACACATGAGACAGTGGACGGCAATCCATCTAGCAAAATTGGCGCGTAAAGCAAGTAGAGCAGTAGGTAAAAGAGGAACAGATTTACCTGGACAAATTGCTAGAAAAGTGGATATAGATATATTAAGAAAATTAGCAGAGCAAGTTGATGATATTGTATTTATCAGTGGAACAAATGGTAAAACAACGACTTCAAACTTAATTGGACATACTTTAAAAGCAAATAATATTCAAATTATACACAATAATGAAGGTGCTAATATGGCTGCAGGTATAACTTCTGCATTCATCATGCAATCAACACCTAAGACTAAAATTGCGGTAATCGAAATTGATGAAGGTTCGATTCCACGTGTGTTAAAAGAAGTTACACCTTCAATGATGGTATTTACTAATTTCTTTAGAGATCAAATGGATCGCTTCGGTGAAATTGATATTATGGTTAATAACATTGCAGAGACAATTAGTAATAAAGGCATCAAATTATTGCTGAATGCTGATGATCCATTTGTGAGTCGTTTGAAAATCGCAAGTGATACGATTGTGTACTATGGCATGAAAGCACATGCCCATGAATTTGAACAAAGTACGATGAATGAAAGTAGATATTGTCCAAACTGTGGTCGCTTATTGCAATACGATTATATTCATTATAATCAAATTGGTCATTATCACTGTCAGTGTGGTTTCAAACGAGAGCAAGCAAAATATGAAATATCAAGTTTTGATGTGGCACCGTTTTTACATTTAAATATTAATGATGAAAAATATGATATGAAAATAGCAGGTGACTTTAACGCTTATAACGCGTTAGCAGCATATACAGTTTTAAGAGAGCTAGGGTTAAATGAACAAGCAATTAAAAATGGCTTTGAAACGTATACATCAGACAATGGTCGTATGCAGTACTTTAAAAAAGAACAAAAAGAAGCGATGATCAATTTAGCTAAAAACCCTGCAGGAATGAATGCAAGTTTATCAGTTGGTGAACAATTAGAAGGCGAAAAAGTGTATGTTATTTCACTAAATGATAACGCTGCAGATGGTCGAGATACTTCATGGATTTATGATGCAGATTTCGAAAAATTATCTAAGCAACAAATTGAAGCTATCATCGTGACAGGTACACGAGCAGAAGAACTTCAATTGCGATTGAAGTTAGCAGAGGTTGAAGTACCAATTATAGTTGAGCGTGATATTTATAAAGCAACGGCAAAGACTATGGATTATAAAGGTTTCACAGTTGCAATACCAAACTATACATCATTAGCGCCTATGCTTGAACAATTAAACCGTTCGTTTGAAGGAGGTCAATCATAATATGCATGAATTGACTATTTATCATTTTATGTCAGATAAATTGAATTTATACAGTGATATAGGAAATATTATTGCTTTAAGACAACGTGCAAAAAAACGAAATATTAAAGTTAATGTCGTAGAAATCAATGAAACAGAAGGTATTACCTTTGATGAATGTGATATTTTCTTTATCGGTGGTGGAAGTGATAGAGAACAAGCATTAGCAACAAAAGAATTAAGTAAAATTAAGACACCACTTAAAGAAGCGATTGAAGATGGTATGCCGGGATTAACGATTTGTGGAGGCTATCAATTTTTAGGGAAAAAATATATCACGCCTGATGGTACAGAATTAGAAGGGTTAGGTATTTTAGATTTTTATACTGAATCAAAGACAAACCGATTAACAGGAGATATTGTTATCGAAAGTGATACTTTTGGAACTATTGTAGGTTTTGAAAATCATGGTGGTAGAACATATCATAATTTCGGTACACTTGGTCATGTTACTTTTGGTTATGGTAATAATGATGAAGATAAAAAAGAAGGCATTCATTATAAAAACTTATTAGGTACTTATTTACACGGACCAATTTTACCTAAAAATTACGAAATCACTGATTATCTGTTAGAAAAAGCTTGTGAACGTAAGGGTATTCCGTTTGAACCTAAAGAAATAGATAATGAAGCGGAAAAGCAAGCGAAACAAGTATTAATAGACAGAGCAAATAGACAGAAGAAATCTCGTTAACTCTGAACATCGTATCAATGGATTTAAAATTGATAAACGATGAAGTTTAGTAATTAATCATATATGTATAAACACACACATTATTTTGGATGGAAACAACCAAATTGATGTGTGTTTTTTGTTCTAGTGAATAATTATTATACAATGAGTATCTACCGTAGAATTATCAATAGTAATGGTAATTATGCAACATGAAAAAATGAAAGATGAAAGGAATTTGACGATGAAGCCTACTAAAGTGATTTTAAAAGATGCATCTTATTTACATAGCAAAACATCGATAACATTTATTTTAAAAGATGTAGTTATCGAAGAAGATAATGAAATTTATTATTTCGACACTAGTGCAACTTTCGAAGATCAAGAAGTTGAATTTGAATTTGCACTTTTTGATAGTGACATTGACAATTTAAAACATATTGAATACGATAATCCAGTTACCGAAATATATTTTATAGAACCTGATTTACATTTTACGATTATTGATTTTAATCAAGAACTGCTTTGTATTTATATTGATTTTGATTCTGGTTTAAGGCATTCAAACATGGCAACAGAATCTGGTATTTCATTAAGGATAAATGTTGCTAAATCAGGTTTTACTAAATTTATTAATGAATTAGTCTCGTTACATTAATGATTTAAACCTGATACACAATTACAATCAAAAAAGACAGCCACATCCCTCCGTAGTTTAGGCGTGTGGCTATATTTGAGTCTGAATATTTATGCTTGTAATTTTAAAAAGGGACATGCTATATACGAATAAAGTAAGATTATAAGTAATGGTGCCAATTAGCATAAGGTACTTAAATTATGCATATCTGCTGTCTAGCAGTCGATAAATCATTAAAACTTCATACAGTATATGACTTTTAATTTGATTTTCACCACTAATTTCAAGAGCTTTTATTGTCGAACGTAAAGTTTCTACAGAATCATCTTCTCTCTTAAATGAACCATCATAAAAAATATCTTTGATGCTACTACTAATTTTTAGCAATGCCATTTTTTCGTCACCTGAAAAGTTAACACGAGTATTTTTAGGCAAGTAAATGATATTTGATAAATGAGTGATAAACAAACGATTCGTATATGCACGTTTAGTTAATTGGTTGAGTAATTTCCAATCACATTCTTTTTTCTTATGATAGCTTAATTCATCACGTTGATAACTTATTAACGTTTCAACTTGATTGTTTAAATTGAAAATATTTTTATATGCTTTTTCGCTTTTATCAGATTGCAGTCTTGATAAGATAAGTTCTTGGCAGCGATTGTAAAATAATTTATACATCAAGGCATCTGTCTTACTTAATTTTTCTTCGACCTGACCATAATACTTAGGTGGAAATACCATGAAGTTAATTAAACCTGATGTCACGAGTCCAATAATCGCCGTCAATGTTCGAGACAAAAAGTTGAATATGTAGGCATCATGAATACCTGGAATCATAGCTAATGATGTTAGTACAGCAACATTCGTACCAACTTGCAATTTGAGTTTTGTACAGAATAGAATCGTGAAAGTCGCACTCAATGCATATGTAAAAGGTGATTGATCACCGAATAAATATGTAAATAATACTGCAAAGCCTGCACCAATTACCGTAGCAGGTAATCTACGATAACCTTTAATAAGTGATGCCTTGGCAGTTGGTTCAATTGTGACTACAGCTGTTAAAATGGCATAGATAGGTGTTAAATCTAATGCCATACAAAAGACAGCTGTTAAAAAAATGGCAATACCAGTTTTAATTGTTCTGGCACCAATTAAATGTTTATACCATTGATCGTTCATTTTTTAACCTCTAATCATCGTAAAATCTTAGCGAGCGCTTTATAATAATAGTATCGTACATTGGAAAAGTTCCTGTATGAAAAATATTTGAAATAATCATGCTTAAGCATTACTTTGATTTTCATATACATTAATCAAAGTTCTGGGCTCCACAATGTTATATTGTTAGTAGTTGACTAAAATAAAATGCACATGTAACAAGCATTTTTCAATTATAGTCCGGGGCCCCAACAAAGAAGCTGACGAAAAGTCAGCTTACGATAATGTGCAAGTTGGGGTGTGGGCCCCAACACAGAGAAATTGGAACACCAATTTCTACAGACAATGCAGGTTGGCGGGGCCCCAACATAGAGAATTTCGAAAAAGAAATTCTACAGGCAATGCAGGTTGGGGTACAACGATAAAGAAATATTTTTTCTTTATCACACTATGTCCCACTCACTTTCCAAAATACTAAAGTAACATCTTTAGTATATCAAAGAATTTTTGCTATAATAAGTTATAATTATATAAAAAAGGAACGGGATAAAATGATTGTAAAAACAGAAGAAGAATTACAAGCGTTAAAAGAAATTGGATACATATGCGCTAAAGTGCGCAATACAATGCAAGCTGCAACCAAACCAGGTATCACTACGAAAGATCTTGATAATATTGCGAAAGAGTTATTTGAAGAATACGGTGCTATTTCTGCGCCAATTCATGATGAAAATTTTCCTGGTCAAACGTGTATTAGTGTGAATGAAGAGGTGGCACATGGGATTCCAAGTAAGCGTGTCATTCGTGAAGGAGATTTAGTAAATATTGATGTATCGGCTTTGAAGAATGGCTATTATGCAGATACAGGCATTTCATTTGTCGTTGGAGAATCAGACGATCCAATGAAACAAAAAGTATGTGACGTAGCAACGATGGCATTTGAGAATGCAATTGCAAAAGTAAAACCGGGTACTAAGTTAAGTAACATTGGTAAAGCGGTGCATAATACAGCTAGACAAAATGATTTGAAAGTCATTAAAAACTTAACAGGTCATGGTGTTGGTTTATCATTACATGAAGCACCAGCACATGTACTTAATTACTTTGATCCAAAAGACAAAACATTATTAACTGAAGGTATGGTATTAGCTATTGAACCGTTTATCTCATCAAATGCATCATTTGTTACAGAAGGTAAAAATGAATGGGCTTTTGAAACGAGCGATAAAAGTTTTGTTGCTCAAATTGAGCATACGGTTATCGTGACTAAGGATGGTCCGATTTTAACGACAAAGATTGAAGAAGAATAGTTCAACATATACTAAGACTAAAGTATGAACATCATTTAGTTCCGGAGCCTATTCATATTGGTTTCGGAACTGTTTTATAATAATTAAGAACACAATCAATGCGTCATTTCAAAAATATGTTGTAATAAAGTAGTTTTTAAGCAAACATATCATCGACATCAACGAAGATACATAGCGCATTTGGTATTTTAAAACTTATTATAAAAGGTGATAGTTATGAACTATGTTGAACGTTATATTGAACAGTTTTTGAGAGCAACAGTAAGAAATAATATCAAGCACTACCTTTTAACGTTAGATGAAAAAATGAAAAATTTAGATGATTATATGCGTTATTTAATTACTAAAAAAGAACAACTTAGCAAGTTAATTGACAGTCTAATGCTAACATTAGAAAATAAATATATTGATATTGCTGAAGCATTTCGAATTCAATGTGCAAGAGAAATCAATAATCAAGAAATTGAAAATATTAAATCAGAGTTGAATAAAGTTGAAGCATATTATGCACAAATTGAAACTCAAATTCAACAAACTTCAACTGAAAAAATAGCAACAGAAAAAACATCGTATCTAATAAATTATATGAACGCTGTGGCATAGAAAGGCGGCGAAACATGACACACAAATATATATCAACGCAAATGTTGATCATTTTTACTGCATTAATGATTATTGCCAATTTTTACTACATATTTTTTGAAAAAATTGGCTTTTTACTCGTTCTATTATTGGGATGTGTATTAGTTTATGTAGGATATCTTTATTTTCATAAAATACGTGGCCTTTTGGCGTTTTGGATAGGCGCGCTATTAATTGCATTCACATTATTGTCTAATAAGTATACAATCATCATCTTGTTCGTCTTTTTATTACTACTTATTGTGCGTTATTTAATACACAAGTTTAAACCAAAAAAAGTAGTTGCGACGGATGAGGTTATGACTTCACCATCTTTTATTAAACAAAAGTGGTTTGGTGAGCAACGTACACCAGTTTATGTATATAAGTGGGAAGATGTCCAAATTCAACATGGAATTGGCGACCTACATATTGACTTAACAAAAGCTGCAAATATTAAGGAAAATAATACCATTGTTGTTAGACACATTTTAGGTAAAGTGCAGGTTATATTGCCGGTTAATTACAATATTAATTTACATGTAGCTGCTTTTTATGGAAGTACTTACGTGAATGAAAAATCATATAAAGTTGAAAATAACAATATTCATATTGAAGAAATGATGAAACCGGATAACTATACAGTTAATATCTACGTATCAACGTTTATCGGAGACGTAGAGGTGATTTATCGATGAACCACTACATTAGAACAATTGGTTCAATGCTCATCTTAGTATATAGCATGCTAGCTGCATTTCTGTTCATCGATAAAGTTTTTGTAAATATCATCTATTTTCAAGGTATGTTTTATACACAAATATTCGGAATACCAGTCTTTTTATTTTTAAATCTCATCATCATATTATTGTGTATTATTGTTGGTTCGGTACTCGCTTACAAAATCAATCAGCAAAATGATTGGATTAAGACGCAAATTGAGCGTTCAATGGAAGGCGAAACAGTTGGCATTAATGATCAAAATATAGAAATATATAGTGAAACGTTAGATTTATACCATACACTCGTACCTTTAAATCAAGAATTGCATAAGTTGCGACTTAAAACTCAAAACTTAACCAATGAAAATTATAATATTAATGATGTGAAAGTTAAAAAGATTATTGAAGATGAACGTCAAAGACTAGCACGAGAACTTCACGATTCTGTTAGTCAGCAACTTTTTGCGGCAAGTATGATGCTATCTGCTATCAAAGAAACGAAGTTAGAACCACCATTAGACCAACAAATTCCGATTTTAGAGAAAATGGTTCAAGATTCGCAGTTAGAAATGCGTGCTTTGCTGTTACATTTAAGACCGCTTGGTTTAAAAGACAAATCTTTAGGTGAGGGTATTAAAGATTTAGTTATTGATTTACAAAAAAAAGTGCCAATGAAAGTTGTGCATGAAATACAAGATTTTAAAGTACCTAAAGGTATTGAAGATCATTTGTTCAGAATTACACAGGAAGCAATTTCGAATACATTGCGTCATTCAAACGGTACAAAAGTGACAGTCGAATTGTTTAATAAAGACGATTATTTATTGTTGAGAATTCAAGACAATGGTAAAGGTTTTAATGTTGATGAAAAATTAGAACAAAGTTATGGACTTAAAAATATGCGTGAAAGAGCTTTGGAAATTGGTGCAACGTTCCATATTGTATCATTGCCAGATTCAGGTACACGTATCGAGGTGAAAGCACCTTTAAATAAGGAGGATTCGTATGACGATTAAAGTATTGTTTGTGGATGATCATGAAATGGTACGTATAGGAATTTCAAGTTATCTATCAACGCAAAGTGATATTGAAGTAGTTGGTGAAGGCGCTTCTGGTAAAGAAGCAATTGCCAAAGCACATGAGTTGAAGCCAGATTTAATTTTAATGGATTTACTTATGGAAGACATGGATGGTGTAGAAGCGACGACTCAGATTAAAAAAGATTTACCGCAAATTAAAGTATTAATGTTAACTAGTTTTATTGAAGATAAAGAGGTATATCGTGCATTAGATGCAGGTGTCGATAGTTACATTTTAAAAACAACAAGTGCAAAAGATATCGCCGATGCAGTTCGTAAAACTTCTAGAGGAGAATCTGTTTTTGAACCGGAAGTTTTAGTGAAAATGCGTAACCGTATGAAAAAGCGTGCAGAGTTATATGAAATGCTTACAGAACGAGAAATGGAAATATTATTATTGATTGCGAAAGGTTACTCAAATCAAGAAATTGCTAGTGCATCGCATATTACTATTAAAACGGTTAAGACACATGTGAGTAACATTTTAAGTAAGTTAGAAGTGCAAGATAGAACACAAGCTGTTATCTATGCATTCCAACATAATTTAATTCAATAGTTCATATCGAATTAAGAAAAGTTACTAACGCCAATCACAATATAACATCAAATAGATACCAAAAAACAGAGGTCTTCGCAATCATTAGCGAAAACCTCTGTTTTATTGTTGTTTAGTCTTTTTTAAGCTTATCAACGATTTTGTCTTTTATACTTTTATCATCTTCTGGATAGGTATCACTAGGATGTTCATCAACATGATACGTACGTTGATGTGTTGCATTAGTATTTTCATCATATTCGTACCTAGTGTTCTCATTATAATGATTTTTATTATTGTCATCATGTTCTAATGCTGCTTCTTCAGGTGTTTTACCTTTAATTACACTACGCTGATGAATGATTGCATTGATTTCAGCACCGACAATTATAATAAAACTTGTGATATATAACCATAGTAACAAAATGATGATACCCGCGATACTGCCATATGTTTTAGAATAGTTACCAAAATTTGAAATATACCAACCAAAACCAAATGAACCAGCTAACCAAATAATTGAAGTAAATACTGCACCTGGTAATACTGACTTAAGCTTCGTTTTAACGTTAGGTGCAACCGAATATAACACGATAAATACGATAAATATAATAATGATTGGTAACACAATTCTAATAAGATTAAAAATCCATTTCACTTGTTCGTCAAATCCAAGTGGACCGAATAGGAAATGACTAATTACAGAACCAAGCGTTGGTAATGCTAGAGCAACTACAAACACAACGCCCATAACTACAGTGAAGACAACACTTAGTAGTTTTAATACGATTCCATTACGGCTATCTTCTACATCGTAAGCAACATTGAAAGAATTCATAATTGCAGTCATTCCATTTGAAGCTGACCAAATTGCTAAAATCAAACCGATAGATAATAAGCCACCACTGGAGTTTTGAGTTATATCACCAATTACACTCTTAATTAGAGTAGATGTTTCAGCGGGTGCATTACTTAACATATTAGTAATTTGACTCTGCTTAATATTGAAAAATGGTAATAATGTTAATAGGAAAAGCAACATAGGGAACATAGCAAGTACGAAATGGTAAGTCATTTGCGCTGCTAGTCCTGAGGCATCATCTTTTCCTATGCGATAGATGAGATATGATAAGAAATTAGAGTCTTTCTTATATTTTGCAGGTTTATTTAATCTTGATAAGAAGAAAACCTGATCATCTTTTTTAGGTTTCTTAGATTGGAATTGTTGTGGTTCAATATATGTACGATCAACATCAATTTTGGGATTACTTTTATTTTTCTTTTTTGACTCCTCTTGCGCTTCCTTAACAGAATTAAGGTATTTTGAAGAAGAGTGGTCCTTTTTCGACATGTGCACTCCTTAACCTTTCTCTATGTAATGTTTTATAAAGTAACTATTAGTATTTATCCAATTATAAAAAAACTAAACAATGATATGCTTTAAAAATGATAATATTATAGAAATTAATTGATATAAATCTTTCATAGGCTATTTTGATTTAAAATTAAAACAAAGGCAATACTGAAACAATGAAGTTTGGCCAATCATTGTATTATCATTTAATAATGATAACTACGAAAGGCGTACACCAAATTGTTAAGTATTACCTTATAAAATCAAAATCATCTTAGCGTTGATTTTTTCTATTAACAAATGTTTCTTTCGCATCCTTTAATGAACGTTCTAATTCAGGATTATTACGACGAATTTCTTCAACAACATCTTTCCAGTATAAAACTTCGTCTTTAATCTTGCTGACTTTAGAAGGCTTACGAGTGCGGTTACCATTTTTTGCATCTTTAACTGATTGAACTAAAGCTTGACGTGTAGATTTATCAGCTAAACTAATTGCACCACCAATTACGGCACCAATTAAAATACCAGGAACAAATTTATTTTCCATAAAAAACTACCCCTCTTTCAAATTTGCATCTTTTACGATGTAGTCTATTAAATTATCACAAGATGATAATACCATGTCGTATACACCTTCAAAATTATTAGTGTAGTAAGGATCTGGCACATCACTCTCTTCCATATTACTAAATTCTAACAGTTTGAACAATTGGCCCTTAAGATTAGGATTGATAGATTTAATGTTATCAACATTGCTTTGATCCATTGCAATAATGTAATCAAAATCATCTGTTGCCTCAAATAATTCACTAATCATGCCATCGAAAGGAATATTGTGTTTGTTAAGAATCTTTTGTGTACCTTTGTGAGGTGGTTCACCTAAGTTCCAATCCCCCGTACCTCTAGAGTATACTTTAATTTCATTAATATTTCTGTCTTTAAGTCTTTGTCGCATGATTGCTTCTGCCATTGGAGAACGACATATGTTGCCAAGACAGACAAATGCTACATCTACCATTATAATTCCTCCAAACTATGTAGTTATATCCCCATTTTAAAGCGACTTTAAACAATAAGGAAGCAGATTATATAAATTTCTATTAAAGTTTATTAAATTGTGATACTTTGATAACATAACTATAATTAGAGGTGAACTATAAGGCTATGACAAATGAAGAGAAAGTATTAGCTATTAGAGAGAAATTAAATATTGTTAATCAAGGGTTGTTAGATCCTGATAAATATAAAAATGCCAACGAAGAAGAACTAACTGAAATATATGATTTTGTTCAATCAAGAGATAGATTATCGCCGAGTGAAGTGACAGCTATCGCTGATGCTTTAGGGCAATTGCGACATGACTAGGAGTGAGTGAATTGAAAGATTATAAACAAAAGTTACAACAATATGCTGAATTATTAGTAAAAGTAGGTATGAATGTTCAACCGAAACAACCTGTTTTCATAAGAGCTTCAGTTGAAACATTAGAGTTAACACATTTAATTGTTGAAGAAGCTTATAATTGTGGTGCATCAGATGTACGCGTTGCATATAATGATCCAACGTTAAATCGTTTGAAATTTGAATATGAACCAGTAGAATTTTTTGCAAATAATGCTATTAAATCGTACGACGTTGAAGAAAGAATGGATTATGTAAAACGTGGTGCTGCGAATTTAGCATTAATTAGTGAAGACCCTGATTTAATGAATGGAATTGACAGTAAAAAATTGCAAGCATTCCAACAGCAAAATTCACGTGCATTTAAAGGATATATGGAACGCGTTCAAAAGAATCAATTCGCATGGGTAGTTGCTGCATTCCCTTCTAAAGCTTGGGCTAAGCGTGTGTACCCTGAGTTACCTATTGAAGAAGCATATGCTAAGTTCATAGATGAAGTATTTGAAATTGTACGAATAGATGGTAATGATCCAGTAGAAAATTGGCGCCAACACATCGCTAATTTAAGTGTTTACGCTCAAAAGTTACAGCAAAAAAATTACCATGCGTTGCATTATGTATCTGAAGGTACTGATTTAACTGTAGGTTTAGCGAAAAATCATATCTGGGAAGATGCTACAAGTTATGTTAACGGCAAGGAACAAGCTTTTATTGCTAATATACCAACTGAAGAAGTATTTACAGCACCAGATCGAAATAGAGTAGATGGATATGTTACTAATAAATTACCTTTAAGTTATAATGGCACGATTATCGATCAATTTAAATTGATGTTTAAAGATGGAGAAATTATTGATTTTTCAGCTGAAAAAGGTGAAGCGGTATTGAAAGATTTAATCAATACCGATGAAGGTTCAAGAAGATTAGGTGAAGTAGCGTTAGTACCTGATGATTCACCGATATCAAATCGTAATACCATTTTTTACAATACTTTATTTGATGAAAATGCAGCATGTCATTTAGCGATTGGATCTGCTTACGCCTTCAATATTCAAGGTGGAACGGAAATGACTGTTGAGGAAAAGATTGCAAGCGGATTAAATGATTCAAACGTACATGTCGACTTCATGATTGGTAGTAGTGATTTGACTATTTACGGCATATTCGAAGATGGTTCAAAAGAACTAGTATTTGAAAATGGAAATTGGGCATCAACATTTTAATAAATGTTATTTTGAGGTGCTGAGTAGGAAATGAAACATGTATTTAAAGGTCAAATACGTGATTAAAGTATAGATTGGGAGATAAAATAATGACAAATCAGGACAGACCAATGAAATCTATGTCAGAATCAAAATGTTATAAAAATAGACAAGTTTTCCCTCAAGATACGAATCACCATCATACAATGTTTGGTGGTACATTGATGGCTAATATTGATGAAATTGCAGCAATCACAGCTATGAAACATGCTGGTGCGCAAGTAGTTACCGCATCTACAGACTCAGTAGATTTCTTAAAGCCGATTAAAACAGGGGACATATTACAATACGTAGCGATGGTTTCATACGCTGGGACAAGTTCGATGGAAGTGGTCGTTCAAATTAGAATTGACGATGTATTTAATAACAAGCATGATTTAGCTGCATTAAGTTACTTAACATTTGTTGCGTTAGATGATGAAGGGAAGCCTAAACATGTACCTGGAGTATATCCAGAAGATGATGTTGAAAAATGGTTTTATGATACAGCACCACAACGTGTTGAACGAAGAAAAGCACGTCGCATTGAAAGTAAACAAACAATTGAATATTTAGCTCAAGTGCAACATATTAGAGACTAAAAATATAAAGACAGGTTGTTAAGGATGAATTGAACTGTTATGTTCGAATATTCCACCTACAATCTGTCTTTTTGATTATGCACATTTATGTTTTTAGTTAAAATTTAACACTTTTATTATAGACTACTATTAGTTCTATTAAATGACCTTTATTATTTATGTAGAGTACTGCCAGCAATTAATGGTTTTTTATTTTGTAATAGCATTAAAATACGCGGAGACTACTTATCGATAAAGTGCTTCTCCGCATAATTAAGCGTTTTTAAAATTGTATAATTTGTGGTTGTTTGTGCATATGACGCTCATTATCTTTAAAATCCATATTCGGATAGTACATATTTTTAACAAGAACATTTGGTCCTAAACAACTAAACTCAGAACAATGACAATTTAATGATTTAGCAAGATCAGAGGATAACCATTTATCGAATACATCTGTTAATTTATCTTTTTGTATATTCGAAATTGTACCTGTTTCATCTCCGAAATCAGTTACAATTACATTACCTGTAAATACATTGACATTTAAACGACTACGTCCATCCGGATCATTTCTAGTCGTTACATTTTTAGCAGTTCTTAAACGTGATAGTAACTTTTGATCTTCATCATCTTTTAAGCATGGAAAAACAGGCAAAGTACCAAATAACATCCAAATATCTTCATCTCTGAAATCCAATATATCATGAATTGTCTTTTTCATTTCCGCTAGAGTTAACACATTTAATTGACTTGCAAAGTCAGCTGGATACATAGGGTGAATCTCGTGTCTGCTACATTTCATATCATGAACGACTTCTTGATGTATTTTTCGTAAATGAGGTAGCGTACTTTGATTGAGCATTGTTTCCGCAGATACAAACATTCCTTGTTCAGATAATGTACGTGCATTCGAAATCATTTGTTCATATAATTTTAACTTAGCTTTTAACGGTGGTTGCTTCTTCATTGCGCCAAAGCCAACATTTGCGAATTCATCAGTTGTTCCCCAGTTATGTGAGATATGCATAACATCGATATATTCAGCAATATCTAAATAACGATCTTGAGGCAATGTTAGGTTTGAATTCATTTGTGTATATATACCTCGATTATGTGCATACTTTAATAGAGGTTTAACAACATTTCTAATAGACTTTTTAGAAAACATTGGTTCGCCACCTGTAATTGACATCGTTCGCAGATTTGGAATTTCATCAAGTCTACGATAAATTAAGTCCATATCTAAAGGCTCGGGGTCGACAGTTTGTAAAGTATAACCAACTGCACAGTGGCTACAACGCATATTACAAAGATTTGTAGTTGTAAATTCGATGTTACTTAAAGTTAATTGGCCATGTTCTTTAACATCGTTATATGCTTCCCATGGATCATTGTGAATGCTAACAGGTTGCTTCAATTTGACGCTATTCATCGTCTTAAACTTCCTTCTTTCTATTTGGTTCATATCGGTATGATACCACTTCGTATTATCACTCGTAACAAATTATCTCTTAATTTTAGTTAATTGAAAAGGGGATTTTTAAAAGTCAAAATAATTTGAATGTCATAAATATAGCTAAGATTATATCGCTTTAACGCAATTTCTGTTAGGATAATAATGAAAAAGAAAACAAAATAAAAGGAGTTAACTTTTTATGAATGAACAGCAAACAATCGAACAGATAAAAGCGCGTTTAAATAAGTTTATTGAGGATATCGATCATGTAAATCCTGATGAAGTACGTGTTGAAGATATAGATGAATGGATTGGATTGTTAGATCAGCTTGAAGAAAAGGTTAAATTAGTATCTAAGTAAATACCACATAAGATGTGTCAGAGTTAGATATCGCGACAGTCGCTTAATATTTTTATATCTTGTATGTTTAATCACTGATTTACTTGTCTATAGTATTTATATCAATGATATATATATAGAAAGGTGATTTTCAATGACTAAAAAAGTAGCAATTATTCTAGCAAACGAATTTGAAGATATAGAATATTCAAGTCCTAAAGAGGCATTAGAGAATGCTGGCTTTAATACTGTAGTGATTGGAGATACTGCAAATAGTGAAGTTGTTGGTAAACACGGTGAAAAAGTTACTGTCGATGTAGGTATTGCAGAAGCTAAACCAGAAGATTATGATGCATTATTAATTCCTGGAGGATTTTCACCAGATCATTTACGTGGAGATACAGAAGGTCGATATGGCACATTTGCTAAATACTTTACTAAAAATGATGTACCAACATTTGCCATTTGTCATGGGCCACAAATACTAATAGATACAGACGATTTAAAAGGTCGTACGTTAACAGCAGTATTGAACGTGCGCAAAGATTTATCAAATGCAGGCGCACATGTAGTTGATGAGTCAGTAGTTGTAGACAACAATATTGTAACAAGTCGAGTACCAGACGATTTAGATGATTTTAATCGAGAAATTGTTAAACAATTACAATAGAAGTATTGTGGTTATCGATTGTTAAAATTTATATATTTTCGATTGAAATGAAATATGGATTTCAGTTTTAAAAAATGAATAACAAATAAAAGGTCATCTCTATTGGCATTTAGTAGGGATGGTCTTTTATTTTTTTAAAATATAACAATATTTGACATGATTAATATTTAAAATCACAATGATTTATCTATAATCTTTTCAAAAAACAAAAAAAGTAAGTATGATGGCGTATACGATTGTAAGCCCTTGGACTGATTTTCCCAAAAAGTGTAGCCTATTTGTGATAGTACTGGTAAACTCAAGGTATATACTAAGTGAGTTTTAAAAGAAGGAGCAAACGCATGAAAAGAAGCGATAGGTACTCAAACTCAAATGAACATTTTGAGCATATGAAACACGAACCTCACTATAATACGTATTATCAACCAGTTGGCAAACCGCCGAAAAAGAAAAAAAGTAAACGAATACTATTGAAAATATTATTAACCATTCTAATCATTATCGCATTGTTTATTGGTATCATGTATTTTTTATCTACACGCGATAATGTGGATGAACTAAGAAAAATTGAAAATAAAAGTAGTTTTGTGTCAGCTGATAACATGCCAGAGTATGTTAAAGGTGCCTTTATTTCAATGGAAGATGAACGATTCTACAATCATCATGGATTCGATTTGAAAGGTACAACTAGAGCTTTATTTTCAACGATTAGCGACAGAGATGTGCAAGGTGGAAGTACCATTACACAACAAGTTGTCAAAAATTATTTTTATGATAATGATCGTTCATTTACTAGAAAAGTAAAAGAATTATTTGTAGCTCATCGAGTTGAAAAACAATATAATAAGAACGAAATTTTAAGCTTTTATTTAAATAATATTTACTTTGGGGATAATCAATATACGCTTGAGGGAGCAGCAAACCATTACTTTGGAACAACCGTGAATAAAAATAGTACAACAATGTCTCACATTACAGTTTTACAAAGTGCTATTTTAGCTAGTAAAGTCAATGCACCTAGCGTATATAATATCAATAATATGTCTGAGAATTTTACGCAACGTGTAAGCACGAACTTAGAAAAAATGAAGCAACAAAATTATATCAATGAAACACAATATCAACAGGCTATGTCACAATTAAATCGTTAAATACTTGCATTCATGTGTAAGATACTTGGAACAATAATGTAGAAGGTTTAATTGAAATGTCATAATGATAAAGTTGAATTGTTTCTGCTTAATAAATTTTACAGATTTGCTTGTAATCACACTTTCATTTTAAAAGATGATAGTGTGATTTTTTGTTAGCATCGAAAAATATTTAAAGTTAAACATTTGCTATAGGAAGTGGCTTATTGAATAATAAAAGAGTATTGTATTAAAACTTGAGAAAGTAACGGGGTGATCCAGTGCCGAAGATTACTAAAATAGAAGTTCAAAAGAAAAACAAAGAACGTTTTAATCTTTTTTTAGACGAACAATTTGAAATGGGTATAGATATCGATACATTAGTCAAATTTAATTTAAAAAAAGGGCAACAACTTGAAGCTGCTGACATGGCAGAGATTCAAAAGTATGATCATTATCGCATAGGTTTAAATAAAGCAATCCAATATTTATCATATAAAAAGAGAACTGAAAAAGAAGTTTTACAATATTTACAAAAAGAAGAGATATCAGAGCAAGCGATTTCTGAAGTGATTGAATATTGTTATCGCGAAAAGTTAATCGACCATCAAGATTATGCAGAAAGTTTAAAAAATACAATGATTCGCACGACAGATAAAGGACCTAAAATTTATCAACAAAAACTATATCAACTTGGTATAGAACCAAATATCATTGAAATGTTTACAGAACTTTATAGAGAACAACAGGAACTTGATGATATTATCCAAATTGCTGAAAAAATATCTAAAACAAAAAAGGGGCCACAAAATAAGGTTAAAGAAAAAGTAATGCAATCTTTAATTCAAAAAGGGTTTGAAATGGAAACCATTCATGCTGTATTGAATGAAATGGATTTTACACAAGATGAAGCGGTTTTAGACGATTTATTACAACGAGATTTAGAAAAAATTTATAATAAAAATCGAAAGAAGTACACGCAACAAAAATTAATTTCAAAAACTATCGAAGGCCTTATGAGAAAAGGATATAAATATGATAAAATTAAAGCTAAATTAGAAGAAAGTGGTATTGCCGATGGAACAGAAGAAATTGAGTGAGATGTCTGAGCCAGAATTAAGACACGAAATACAACTTTATAAAGAGAAAATGAGAAAAGCTGAGATGAATGGTATTTTAAATGAATATGACGTTTATCAAAGTAAAGTAATTGTTGCCGAAAGTTACTTAGTAGACAGAAAAAAGATAGAAATTGGTAAAATTTATAAACTGACTGATGGCAGTAATCAATATTTTAAAGTAGAAAGATTAAAAGGTATTTTTGCGTGGGGGTTTAGATTTAATAGGGATGAACCCGAAGAAGGCTTACCTATAGCGTTATTACAATTATAGAAGGATGAAAATAGATGGGAAGTTCAATTGTTTTAAAGTTACTAAAAGTAACACACTACTATAGGAATAAACAGAATAAAAAATGGTATTTACCTTTTGGATATGATGCTGAAGATATCGATTTAAACAATATTAGTTTACATATTTATCAAGGAGAAGCATTAGGTATAATTGGTGAACCTGAATCTTCCAAAGCGATGGTAGGTCAATTGTTGGCAGGTGCAATTAAACCCGATAAAGGTAAAGTAGTTTGTACTGAAGATTTGTTCTACGGATATATTGAAGATCAATCGTTAATTCATCAAACTGTTGAAGCTTACACAGCGCAGTTAGTTCAACTATTTCCATATGAAATTAATGATCATAAAGCTGAACAGATTATTCAATATGCACATTTAGGCGATTATAAAACGAAGCCGGTTAACCATATTTCGAAAGCGGCATACGCTCAATTACTATTAAGTATTGCACGCTCATCAAAATCAAATATTATTATTTTAAATCATGTTATTGACTATTTAACGCCACAATTTATTGAACGTGCGATTGAATTAACAAATGATTATATTGAAAATAATTTAACGATTGTGTCAATTGGTGATGATATTGATAAAATTTCACAAGTGAGTAACTATATAGCTTGGTTTTCACATGGTCAATTAAGAATGGAAGGGTCACTTAAACAAGTTATTCCATCTTTTAAAGAACATGAACGTGATCGATTAAGTTTAAACTCAAAAGAAGAAATTGAAAACTTTGATTTAGATTGGAAAAAGAATCGTACAAGAATACCGGAGATGACCTATAATTTCAAACGTGTTGAGCGCTATAATCATGCAAAACCACCTAAGTTTTTAGTGCGTTTTTGGACTTTAGCCTCAGGTACTATTTTAGGCTTAGCATTGATGATGTTGCTCATTTTCAATAATATTGGAATTATTTCGATAACAGATTTTACGAATCGTGCTACGATGCAAAATGAAAATAAAGATCCATATGGCGAAAAGTTAGCTTATGGAATTGCTTTTAATGGCAGTGTGGATATGCAAGGGGATAAACAAGTCACAATTCCAAAATATAGTGTAGTTACAATTACTGGCGAAAATAGTAAAAATTATCGTGTTACCGCCGATAATAAGACTTACTATATTAGTAAAGATAAATTAGAATATTTTAACCCGGCAGGTTTATATCAAACGCATAGTTTTAAAAAATTAGCGCCATATATGAAATCAAATTATAGTAATTACTATGCATACTTTAACAGTCAATTACATAAAAAGCATAGTTCAGTTATTAAAACTTTAGTTCCTGATGATGATAACCGTTTCGTTGCATCCGTTACACAACAACCGATACAATTACTTTTCAATGATAATAATCAGTTATACGGTTTTGTTTATCCAATCGTAGATAAAAAAGAATTAAAAGATAAGTTTAATATTAACAATAACATTTGGATTACTAAAGTTGGGAATGGATATTGTATTGCCAATTTGAAAGAAGACAAATGGATTTATATTGAATTGTAGGTGTAAAGATGCTAGATAATATTATTTTATATTTTAAAAACTTACCGCATACTAAAAGGTATGTAACAGAACGTTTAAAACAAAGTTGGAAAAGTTTTCTAATCGTATTAGCTGCATGTTTAATACTTATTATTGCAAGTGAAACGCTATTTTCCTTTAGTCATTTGACCGATGTTAAAGAGGTGCGATGGTTATTTAGACTTATTGCATTGATTGTTTTTGCGGTATTGATGTTCACAATTTATATCTCTTATCATCATTATATGAATGACTTTTTAGTTACTAAGTTATTTAATATTTCCGCAGCGACGCCAGTAGTTATTATGTCTATTTTAAGTTTTATTATGCTAGTCATTTTGACGATGATTAGTGCATTGGTTAAACCAGTAAACTTCGAAACATCATATATAGCGCTATTCTATTTTATTGTGATGGCAACTATTTTTGTAGGATTAATATCAGTTACTTTTGGTCTTATTCGACTGTTAACTGAAAAAATAAATATCATATTTTATGGGATTTGTGTATTGTGTTTCTTAGTGTTACCAATTATTTTCATACCAAATCCAAATCATGTATTTATCAATCACATCCTAATGCTGAATCCAATGTATTACATTGTTAATGGTATAGCACAATCTATCATATTTGGTATATCGAGTATGGAAAACATTCCATATCATTTTTACTTTATTTTATTCTTATGTTTAATAGCTGCAGTAAATTTCGTATTAGCAAGGTATACGACACACGCAATTTATAATAAAACATCTAAAGTGACACAAACTGATAATCAACAAGATGTTTCAAAAGATAGTACAGACGAGGCGGATACTTCTTCATGATGTTTAGCTGACTTGTTGTGTAAATTAATCCGTGAGAATCAGAAACAATTAGAATATAATCTAGATATTGTTTTCCTATACTGATTTTGATATTTCGAGTCATTAAAGGTAGTTTGTTAGCGACAATATAAATTTTAGGTTTTGTAAAAGCATTTATAGTTTTACATTAAAAAACCGGACAGAATAAAAATCGCTTTGATTTTCATTCTGCCCGGTTGTTCATTTTTTATAGATTAACTTTAGTGAATAATAAATTGAAATTATTTAGCATACAGTTTACGTTGTAACTTATCTTCTGTAAATACCCAGCCAATATAAGAGTGGTCTATGACATTATCGTTTGTTACATGTGCAATTGCCACAAATGAATAATGATTATTTTTTAAATAACGCAAATCAATCAAACGAATTTCAGTAGAACCATCTGCTAACGTTGTTGTTTGCCAACGATAGATTGATGAAAAGTTTAAAAAAGTACGTATATCTTTATTACCTTTGACTTTCCATAAAATGGAGTCTGTTGATAATTTTTGACGTTCCACTTTATCACTAAACACCACATTCCTACCATATGCTTTTCCAACATAGTCATGTGCATCAGTTTGTATCGCGACACGCCATTCCATAAATTTTATTGTTGGCGCAACAAATACTTTAACAGGGTGATGCTCTTGTTGAATTGCTTTTAAAGCTTGTTGCTTAATTACGGCTCTCATTTTAAAACGAATCATGTAATAAATGATTAGTAAAGCGATTATAGGAAAGAAGACTGCAAATGGATGCAAGCCTATAACCCATAATACAATACCAATACAAAGAACTGTGAAAATAATAGGGTCAAATGTGTTAATCACACTTAATTGAATCCATTTGTTTGTGATAGGTCTAAGTGCTTGTGTACCATAAGAATTGAATATATCTACAAAGACATGTAAAAATACTGCGAGCTGAGCCCACATCCATACATGAAATGGGTTGGTTCCACTAAAGAACGTGAATATTAAAAATGTAATTAAAATTGGCCATAGTATTGTGAAAGGGATGGAATGCGTGATACCTCTATGATGCGAAATATATGTTGCATTGTCCTTTAATTTAAGAACAGTATCCCCATCAGGAATTAATGAACCAACGATAAGGGTTGTAGCTGTTGCACCAAACGTAGAAGCCATTGCTGGATCTTGAGTTGCAAGTGCTGTAAGGCCCACCCCAATTGCGATATGTGTTGCAGTATCCATATCAGTTCACTCATTTCATAATATTATATATTCTATTATAATCCAATTTCGCAAATAACTAAATTAACTTACATACTAATCATGATTTTAATGTACAATAAAAACATTATGAGTAAAGATAATTAATTTTGGTGAGGAAAGGGTTTTATAAATGTATCAGCAGTCTAGTTTTAAAGAAAATTTGATACACTGGTTTGATGAAAATCAAAGAGAAATGCCATGGAGACAAACGACCAATCCGTACTATATTTGGTTAAGTGAAGTCATGTTACAACAGACACAAGTTAAAACAGTTATTGACTATTATCATCGTTTTGTTGAACGATTTCCAACTGTGGAAGTTTTGAGTCAAGCTTCGGAAGATGAAGTGTTAAAGTACTGGGAAGGCTTAGGATATTATAGTAGAGCTCGAAATTTTCATACGGCAATTAAAGAAGTTCATGATAAATATGAAGGCATAGTTCCCAAAGATCCTGATCAATTTAAAGCGTTAAAAGGGGTTGGCCCATACACACAAGCTGCAGTAATGAGCATTGCATATAATGTACCACTAGCAACTGTAGACGGAAATGTTTTTCGAGTATGGTCTAGATTGAATGATGACTATCGAGATATTAAATTACAATCGACGAGGAAATCGTATGAACAAGAATTATTACCATATGTTACTACAGAAGCTGGAACGTTTAATCAAGCTATGATGGAATTAGGGGCATTAATTTGTACACCGAAAAATCCATTATGCCTATTTTGTCCAGTTCAAGAAAACTGTGAGGCATTTGATAAAGGGACATTTGAAAAGTTACCTGTTAAATCTAAAAATGTAAGTAAAAAAGTAATTGAGCAATCCGTCTTTTTAATTAGAAATAATCAAGGTCAATATCTGTTGCAAAAGCGTAGCGAAAAATTATTGCATGGTATGTGGCAATTTCCTATGTTTGAAAGTGAGCATGCTAGACGTGAAATGACTGAAAAAATCGGTCATGACATTCAACCAGTAGAAACACCTATTTTTGAGTTGAAGCATCAATTTACTCATTTAACATGGAAGATAAAGGTATACGCCGTTTCAGGAACAATTAACATTGAAACATTACCAGATGACATGATTTGGTTTGATTTAAGTGATCGAGATCAATATACATTCCCTGTACCTATGTCAAAGATTTATCAATTTATAAATGGGTAACATTCGATGATTGATAAGATTATCGGAAAATATAGTGACATTAATTTTAAAAATGTATAAATGATACCTTTAAATCTCATAGAATAACAATGTCAAAAAGTTAAAGTGTTGATTTATAAAAGTGATGATTTTATATACTTTAAATGGGACATGTAAATCTCTGTTGTAGTACTTAGCAATATTACCGAGTTTAATCATTAAGTAGTAAAATCTTATTTCGTAAAAATATGTATTTATATAATACTATTTCTGAAATATGCTATAATTTATAATGGTTAAATTAACAGAAGGTGGTGTGGAGTATGGTCAGAGAATCCATACCTAAAGAAGGGGAAAACATTAAAATTCAGAGTTATAAACATGATGGTAAGATTCATCGCGTTTGGTCTGAAACAACAATATTAAAGGGTACTGATCATGTTGTCATTGGTGGCAATGATCATACGTTAGTAACTGAAAGTGACGGAAGAACTTGGATAACACGTGAACCGGCAATTGTTTACTTTCACTCAGAATATTGGTTTAATGTTATCTGCATGTTTAGAGAAGATGGAATTTATTACTATTGCAATTTGTCATCACCATTTGTTTGTGATGAAGAAGCATTAAAATATATAGACTATGATTTAGATATTAAAGTATATCCAAACGGAAAGTATCATTTATTAGATGAAGATGAATATGAGCAACATATGAATCAAATGAATTATCCGCATGATATTGATATTATTTTAAGACGCAACGTGGACATTCTTCAACAATGGATAGAACAGAAGAAGGGCCCATTCGCGCCAGATTTTATCAAAGTTTGGAAAGACCGTTACAAAAAAATTAGACAATATTAAGCAAATAAAGTGTAAATACTGATTAAATCATTTATATTGACTTAGTGATGTAAAGAAGTATGATAATTTTTGCTGTCGTGTGGGGACACAGTATCCATAGATTAAATTGAATAGAATATAACATACGAATAAGACAACGTATTTAATCACGTGAATATGACAGAGGTTGAGATATCTTAATTTTAAAATGTAAATTGTAAGAAGAATTTACATCCACAAATTATGTATCCAACCTCTATTCATTTTTATACTTATGAATAAGATAGGGCAATAGATTAGGGGGGATTGTATGATTAAACGATATTTGCAATTTGTTAAGCCATACAAATATCGTATTTTTGCAACGATTATTGTTGGGATAATTAAGTTTGGTATACCAATGCTTATACCACTTTTAATTAAATATGCAATAGATGGCGTGATTAATAACCACGCACTAACGACTGATGAAAAAGTTCATCATTTAACTATTGCCATTGGTATCGCATTATTTATTTTTGTAATAGTGAGACCACCAATTGAATTTATACGTCAATATTTGGCGCAATGGACAAGTAATAAAATATTGTATGATATACGTAAAAAGTTATACAACCATTTACAAGCTTTAAGTGCGAGATTTTATGCTAATAATCAAGTAGGTCAAGTAATATCTAGAGTGATTAATGATGTTGAACAAACAAAAGATTTCATTTTAACCGGGTTAATGAATATTTGGTTAGATTGTATAACAATTATTATTGCACTATCCATAATGTTCTTTTTAGATGTGAAATTGACTTTAGCAGCACTGTTTATCTTCCCATTTTACATTTTAACGGTGTACGTTTTCTTTGGAAGATTAAGAAAATTGACGCGTGAAAGATTTCAAGCATTAGCTGAGGTTCAAGGATTCTTGCATGAACGTGTTCAAGGTATTTCAGTCGTTAAAAGTTTTGCGATTGAAGACAATGAAGCGAAAAACTTTGATAAAAAGAACACTAATTTCTTAACACGTGCGTTGAAACATACAAGATGGAATGCCTATTCCTTTGCCGCAATTAATACAGTTACAGATATTGGACCAATAATTGTCATCGGTGTTGGTGCATATCTTGCAATTTCTGGATCAATCACAGTAGGTACACTTGCAGCATTTGTTGGATACTTGGAGTTATTGTTCGGGCCTTTACGTCGTTTAGTCGCATCATTTACAACTTTAACGCAAAGTTTTGCTTCAATGGACCGTGTATTCCAATTAATTGACGAAGATTATGACATTAAAAATGGTGTTGGTGCTCAACCTATTGAAATTAAACAAGGTCGTATCGATATTGATCATGTTAGTTTTCAATATAACGATAACGAAGCTCCAATTTTAAAAGATATTAATTTGAGTATTGAAAAAGGAGAAACAGTTGCTTTCGTAGGTATGAGTGGTGGTGGTAAATCAACATTAATTAACTTAATACCGAGATTTTACGATGTAACTTCTGGGCAAATTTTAATAGATGGTCACAACATTAAAGATTTTTTAGCGGGAAGTTTAAGAAATCAAATAGGATTGGTGCAACAGGATAATATTTTATTCTCTGATACAGTTAAGGAAAATATTTTACTTGGTCGTCCAACAGCAACAGATGAAGAAGTAGTTGAAGCGGCGAAAATGGCTAATGCACATGACTTTATCATGAACTTGCCACAGGGATATGACACTGAAGTAGGTGAACGAGGTGTTAAATTATCAGGTGGTCAAAAACAAAGATTATCGATTGCTAGAATATTTTTAAATAATCCGCCAATTCTTATCCTGGATGAAGCAACAAGTGCACTTGATTTAGAAAGTGAATCCATTATTCAAGAAGCATTAGATGTGTTGAGTAAAGATCGAACGACACTTATCGTTGCGCATCGCTTGTCCACTATTACACATGCTGACAAAATTGTCGTAATTGAAAATGGACATATTGTTGAAACAGGTACGCATCGTGAATTGATTGCAAAACAAGGTGCTTACGAGTATTTATATAGCATTCAAAACTTATAAAGTATTAGTTGTTTGACTTCAGTACAATTTTGTAGGAAAGATTTGTAACAGGATGGTGGGGTCATAACATAGAAAAAGCAGTAAGAGATTTTCTTAATTGAAAATAATCTTACTGCTTTTTTAAATTTAATTTCGAGATTCAATATTACTTTATCTCATTGTGGTATTAATTACAGGAATTGTTTTAATGTTATAAATCAAAGTCTTCTTCAACAATTTCAATGTCTGCATCAGATCTATGATATGTGAAAAAGCTAATTCTTATGCGGTCTAAATGCTCTAAATGGTGTCGATACTCTTCGATGGCTGCAACAATTTGCATAACATTGGCAAACGAATATTCCGTTTGATAAGGATGATTTATTAACTCATGCTGAAATGTAGACAATAAATCTTTTTTCTGCGGATTATCTAACTCATAATCAACATGTGTCACATTATAACGTGCTTTTTTAGAAAGGCTAGCTAAAATTTGCTCGTGAAAAGCAGTTAATGAATCTAAATCTAATTTGATTTGTAATAGGAAATTATTATTAAGTAAATATAAGTCGTTTTGATAACGCGACAATTTGTTTAATACTTCATAAGCTTGTCTAGTCGTCTGAACTACTTCTCTGAAAAGTATTTTCTTTCTATTCTGTTGGTGAATATGTTTTTTTGTAATAGGACGTTCTTCGCTATAGTAATCATAAATTTTCTCTAACTTTTCGACACGTTGTTTTAAATTATGACTATCTTGTTTAATATTATTAAACTCCGTCGTATCATTTAATACTAATTTAAACCACATAAAAATATCTGAGGATATATTTAATGAATTATAGTAAATTTTCGTTTCAAATTTAGGTGGTAGAAACACAAAGTTAACTAGAGATGAACTTATGACACCAATCATTACAAGTACAAACCTGTAAAAGGCGGTAATATAGAAAGAACCGGTATGTTGTCCCATAATGATTAATGCTGTTACACTCGCCAAAGTAGCAACATGTGCTAAATTAAATTTAAATAAAATAGCAATAAGTACTATGACGGTAACACCCATAATGATAAAATTATCACTAAAAATTGTTACCATTGTAACAGAAAGTATGGCACCTATAACGTTACCCAATGCTTGATCAGAAACTGTTTTAAATGAACGATAAATACTAGGTTGCATTGCAACAACAGCACTGACACCAGCTAAGGCTTTCAGACCAACATCATCCGGTAGTAAAGAAGCGATAGACATAGCTAAAATAATGGCTATACCAGTTTTAAAAATCCGAGCTCCTAGTCTCAAAAATAATGACGCCCCTTTTAAATTTATTGAATATCTAATATTCGTATTCATTACTGTTATACACTTACTAGTTACAAAATTCAAGCTTATTTATAGTTGTTAAAATAAATCATACATAATACTGATAGTGATGTAAAACTTTAGTCAGAGATTAAAAGAGTCTTAATTTGTAAAATAAAAACTCACATAGTGACATATCAAGTTAAACGTTAATAGTTAACGTTATAAAATGAATCTACTATGTGAGCATTTGTTTTATTTTAATTCAATTAAAAATATACTTCCTTAAAAGTTATTTCATTTGACTAAAAGCATAGTCTGCAGCTTTTAAAGTTTGTTTAATATCTTCTTCTGTATGTTCAGTTGTTAAGAACCAAGCTTCAAACTTAGAAGGTGCTAAATTGATACCTTGATTTAACATTAATTTGAAAAATTTACCGAACGCTTCGCCGTCAGAATGTTCAACTTGATCATAATGTGTGACTTTTTCATCTGTAAAGTACAATGTTAAAGATCCGTAAATACGATTAATTGTAGCTGTGATATTATGTTTTTCGATTAATTTAAGTAAACCTTCTTCTAGTTGTTGGCCTAAGCTGTCTAATTTTTCATAAACACCGTCTTGTTCTAGTACTTCGAGTAATGCAATACCTGCTTTCATAGATAACGGGTTACCAGCCATTGTACCAGCTTGATATGCAGGACCTAGAGGTGCTACTTGTTCCATAATATCTTGACGTCCACCATAGCCTCCAATTGGTAAACCACCACCAACAATTTTACCAAATGCAGTTAAATCAGGGATAACACCTAATAAATCTTGAGCGGCACCGTAATGAAAACGGAATGCAGTAATTACTTCATCATAAATCACTAGTGTCCCGTTGTTATGTGAAATTTCATTAACCTCTTCTAAAAATCCAGGTTGAGGCATTACCATTCCAAAGTTACCAACAATTGGTTCTACTAATACGGCGGCAATTTCATCACCCCAAAATTCAATTGCTTCTTTATATGCGTTAATATCATTGAAAGGAACAGTAATGACTTCACGTGCGACGCTTTCTGGAACACCAGCTGAATCTGGAGAACCGAGCTGAGATGGGCCGCTACCTGCTGCAACCAATACTAAATCAGAATGGCCATGATAAGATCCAGCAAATTTTATAATTTTATTTCTTTTAGTATATGCACGTGCAACACGAATTGTTGTCATGACTGCTTCTGTTCCAGAATTTACAAAGCGAATTTTCTCAAGAGATGGAATTGCATCACGTAATTTTTTGCTGAATTCAATTTCTAGTTCAGTCGGCGTACCAAATAAAACACCTTTAGCAGCTTGTTCTTGAATTGCTTTAGTAATATGAGGATGTGCATGCCCCGTAATAATTGGGCCGTATGCTTGAAGGTAATCAATAAATCTATTGCCATCGACATCATATAAATATGCACCATGTCCTTCTTTCATAACAACAGGTGCACCGCCTCCTACAGCTTTATAAGAACGAGAAGGGGAATTGACACCGCCTAGAATATATTCGTTTGAAAGTTGTTGTAAACGTTCACTTTCACTAAAATTCATTTATATCAACCTCTTTTAATTTAATATTTTCATCTAATATCGTATCATAAAATTATTATAATGAAGAAAAAGGTGATTATATGTTGCAAAAAGGAGAACAATTTCCAATATTTAAATTAGAAAATCAAGACGGAACTGTCATTACAAATGATACATTAAAAGGTAAAAAGGCGATTATTTATTTTTATCCTAGAGATAATACACCTACTTGTACCACAGAAGCTTGTGACTTTAGAGACAATTTAGAAATGTTCAATGATTTAGATGTTGCAGTATATGGTATAAGCGGTGATTCAAAGAAAAAACACCAAAATTTTATTGAAAAATACGGATTGAATTTCGATTTATTAGTAGATGAAGATTTTAAATTAGCTAAAGAAACTGGCGTATATCAGTTAAAAAAATCATTTGGCAAAGAAAGTATGGGCATTGTAAGAACGACTTTTATAATAGATGAACAAGGTAAAGTATTAGATGTTATCGAGAAGGTTAAAGTTAAAACACAAATAGAAGAACTTAAAAACATTTTGGGGTGACATATATGAAAGTTGTTGGGTTGAATCGTATGCGTGAAGTTGAAACTGAATTACAACAACGCTTTTCAGATGTAGATTTTAAATTTTATAAAAAAGCATCAGAAATACCTGAGAGCGACTTGGCTAATTTAGATATATTAGTTGGTTATGATGGCGGTATCAATGAGGTATTTTTACGACGTTGTCCAAATTTAAAATGGATCGCATGGTTTGCAACGGGTGTAAATATATTACCGTTAGATTATATTGCAGATCACGGCATACTTTTAACTAATGGAAAAGGTGTTCAAGCTAAACAATTATCTGAATACATTTTGGCTTTCATTTTAGATGATTATAAAAAGATGAAACTATCATATGATAACCAACGACAACATATATATGATTCGAAAATAACTGGTAAACGCCTGTCAGGACAAACAGTTTTATTTTTAGGTACAGGTGCAATTGCTACTAGAACTGCGAAGTTAGCAAAGGCTTTTAATATGAATTTAATTGGTCTGAGTAAGTCAGGTCAGAACAAAGATGAGTTTGATGATATATATACCATCGAATCACTTGAAAGCACATTACCAAATGCTGACATTGTTATAAATACTTTACCAGAAACGCAAGAAACGATTCATTTACTAAAGAAAAAACATTTTGAATTAATGAAAGATGAAGCACTTTTTATAAATATAGGACGAGGTACCATAGTTAAAGAAGCGCTCTTAATAGAAGTATTAAAAAGTAGAGTTATTCGACATGCATATTTAGATGTGTTTGAAAATGAACCTTTGAAACCTAATCATGAATTATATGAATTGGATAATGTAACTATAACAGCGCATATAACTGGTAATGATTATGAAGCAAAGTATGACTTATTAGATATTTTTAAAAACAATCTAGTTAATTTTCTCAATAAGAATAGTCTAATTGAGAATGAAGTTGATGCTAAAAAAGGCTATTAAATGAAATCGACATGTAAATATTGACACGCGCGCAATACAACAGTTATATTTATAGTAAGTAATAATAATTATTATATAAGAAAGATGGTGATTTAGATGAGTGTTGAAATAGAATCAATTGAACATGAACTAGAAGAATCAATTGCATCATTGCGACAAGCAGGCGTAAGAATTACACCTCAAAGACAAGCAATATTACGTTATTTAATTTCTTCACATACTCATCCAACAGCTGATGAAATTTATCAAGCACTTTCACCTGATTTTCCAAATATAAGTGTTGCGACAATATATAATAATTTAAGAGTGTTTAAAGATATTGGAATTGTAAAAGAATTAACATATGGAGACTCATCAAGTCGATTCGACTTTAATACACATAATCATTATCATATTATATGTGAACAATGTGGTAAGATCGTTGATTTTCAATATCCACAGTTAAATGAAATTGAAAGATTAGCTCAGCATATGACTGACTTTGACGTAACACATCATCGAATGGAAATTTATGGAGTTTGTAAAGAATGCCAAGATAAATAATTTAACTTTGGTAGTATGACAAATTAAAAAGGCGTTAGCTTACTTCATATATAGTAAGCGTAATATTTTAGAAGTTAAACGACATGAAGGTTGTTTAACTTCTTTTTTATGCTTATTCTGAAAAATATTTAAATAGAAGAAAAGAACATTCTAACTACGGAAGTGGTATTAACTAATAACTAGTAACCTTTATAAATAAACATAAAAATATACAAACAAAGATCTACTTAAATAACTATCCATAAATTGAGGGTATGTTTGTTTGTAAAACTGAAGCAAAAAGCGTAAGGAATTACACTTTAAATACATATAGTACTTACGAATAGAAAATAATCCCTTCAACAGTAATTTTTAAACAAAAATAAGTGTTGTTTTATGTTGACTCTACTAGAATAACTTGATATTATATAAAAGTCGTCAAACGGCACTAATATTTAAAAATCAAATGTTTTAAGTTGTTGATTTAAAATTTTAATAAAGTGTAAATTTGACTATTGAAATTCGAACAAATACATAATAAAATAATATTTGTTGAATTAATTGAGTTAGGAAATTTATTTTTTAGAAATAAAATAATTAAAAATAATTCTTGACTTACAAAAACTTACAAGTTATAATTAAATCTTGTAAGTGACAAACGAACATTGAAAACTGAATGACAATATGTCAACGT
>NZ_KV830988.1:84382-116581 GCF_001836945.1 Staphylococcus sp. HMSC062H10 | reverse complement strand
GCAAAAGAGCCCCTAATCGCTAAAGCTCAAGGGGCTCTAAAAGGAGGATGTAAATGTTAGGAACTGATGAATTGTATAAATTGTTATATAGGCATATGGGACCTAAAAATTGGTGGCCTGCTGATAATGACATTGAAATGATGTTAGGTGCAATTTTAGTTCAAAATACTAGATGGCGAAATGCAGAAATTGCATTGAATCAGATTAAAGAACACACGCATTTTAATCCAAATCATATATTAGAACTACCTATTGAAACGTTACAATCATTGATACATTCAAGTGGTTTTTATAAAAGTAAATCACTGACGATTAAAACATTATTAACATGGTTAGCACGACATCATTTCAATTATCAAGAGATTAATGAGCGATATAAAGCTGAATTAAGAAAAGAATTATTATCTTTGAAAGGTATTGGAAGTGAAACAGCAGATGTCTTACTTGTTTATATATTCGGACGTATTGAATTTATTCCAGATAGCTATACAAGAAAAATATATGATAAATTAGGATATGAAAACACTAATAGTTATGATCAATTTAAAAAAGTAGTCACATTACCAAATCATTTTACAAATCCAGATGCTAATGAATTTCATGCCCTGTTAGATGTATTTGGTAAACATTACTTTAGAGACAAAGATATAAAGAATTATGATTTTTTAGAACCTTACTTTAAAAAGTAAACGCTGTGAAGTTAGATAGATGAGTTTATATGAAATATAAAAAATAATTTACTATTTTCTTTTAGTATGTGGACTTATATAATAAATAGAAGCATATAAAGAAAAAACAGTTGTTTGTGCAGCAACTGCATAAAAACCTCTAATCGCTAAAGGTGAAGAGGAATGCAGTTGGATGCTAAGGCACAACTGCATAAAAGCGTCTAATCGCTAAAGCTCAAGAGGCTTTAAAGGAACGCAGTTGGATGCTACCGCACAACTGCATAAAAGCCTCTAATCGCTAAAGATGAAGAAGAACGCAGTTGGATGCTACCGCACAACTGCATAAAAGCGTCTAATCGCTAAAGCGAAAAGTGGGATTAAAAAGGAGATGTGATAGTGTGAAGAAATCGTTAATTGCTTTTATTTTAATTTTTATGCTTGTTCTGAGTGGCTGTGGTATGAAAGATAATGATAAACAAGGTAGCGATGATAATGGCTCGTCTAAAACGCCGTACCATAGAATTGATTCGTTAATGCCTAGTAATACTGAAATTTTATATGAATTAGGATTAGGTAAATACATAGTTGGTGTTTCAACGGTTGATGATTATCCAAAAGATGTGAAAAAGGGTAAGAAACAATTTGATGCTTTGAATCTAAATAAAGAGGAACTTTTAAAGGCAAAGCCAGATCTAATTCTTGCGCATGAGTCGCAAAAGGCAACTGCTAATAAAGTATTGTCATCATTAGAGAAACAAGGCATCAAAGTTGTGTATGTTAAAGATGCACAATCAATTGATGAAACTTACAACACATTTAAGCAAATTGGGAAATTAACGCATCATGAAAAGCAGGCTGAACAACTTGTTGAAGAAACTAAAGATAATATCGATAAAGTCATAGATTCAATTCCTGCTCATCATAAAAAATCAAAAGTATTTATTGAGGTTTCATCAAAGCCTGAAATATATACAGCAGGGAAGCATACATTCTTCAATGATATGTTAGAAAAATTAGAAGCCCAAAATGTTTATAGTGACATTAATGGTTGGAACCCTGTAACGAAGGAAAGTATTATTAAAAAGAACCCAGATATATTAATTTCGACGGAAGCTAAGACAAGATCAGATTATATGGATATCATCAAAAAAAGAGGTGGATTCAATAAAATTAATGCTGTCAAGAATACACGTATTGAAGTTGTAAATGGTGATGAAGTATCAAGACCGGGTCCACGTATTGATGAAGGATTAAAAGAATTAAGAGATGCAATTTACAGAAAATAAACCATTCTAATTATGCCCCTTATTGCTACATGTAAAAAAATACATGTTTGAGATAAGGGGTTTTTAAAATATATTTAGTGAATGATAGCAACGCGAGTATGTGATTGCTATAATGAATGTAATTATCGATGAAAGAAAAGTGAATACTATGACATTTAATAAAGTATTATTGAGCTGGATAGTCATATTGATTATAACAACTAGCATATATCTATTTTGGCAGTTGGGGGATATCAATGATGTATTTAACCAGTCTATTTTAATCAATGTTAGATTACCGAGATTATTAGAAGCATTGTTGACAGGTATGATATTAACTGTTGCAGGTCTTATATTTCAAACAGTTTTAAATAATGCATTGGCAGATAGCTTTACATTAGGATTGGCAAGCGGTGCTACATTTGGTTCAGGATTAGCATTATTTTTAGGATTAACAACGTTATGGATTCCAGTATTTTCAATAACATTTAGTTTAATAACATTAATAACTGTATTAGTCATTACGTCGGTATTGAGCCAAGGCTATCCAGTTAGAATCTTAATATTAAGTGGTTTAATGATTGGTGCATTATTCAATTCACTTCTATATTTTTTGATTTTATTAAAACCTCGCAAATTAAATACAATTGCCAATTATCTGTTTGGTGGTTTTGCTGATGCAGAATACTCAAATGTATCCATAATAGCAATCACATTTATCATTGCACTGTTTGGTATATTTATCATTCTTAATCAACTAAAGTTATTGCAATTAGGAGAACTAAAAAGTCAGTCACTAGGCTTAAATGTTCAAATAATTACATATATCGCGTTATGTATAGCTTCTATGATAACGGCGATAAATGTCGCATATGTTGGCATCATTGGATTCATTGGTATGGTGATACCACAACTCATTAGAAAATGGCAGTGGAAACAATCGTTAGGAAGACAATTGGCTTTGAATATTGTAATTGGAGGACAAATAATGGTTATGGCAGATTTTATTGGTAGCCATATATTGTCACCAGTACAAATACCGGCAAGTATTATCATTGCATTAATTGGTATACCAGTGTTATTTTACATGCTAATATCTCAGTCGAAACGGTTACACTAGCACATGACATTTGCTAAAATAAAAATAACTATAAACATAAAGAGGGCATAAGCGATGGATTTGAATCAAATTAAAGCAGTTGTATTTGATTTAGAAGGTACGTTGTTGGACAGAGTTAAATCTCGAGAGAAATTTATCGAAGAGCAATATGAACGATTTCATGACTACTTAATTCATGTTCAACTGGCAGATTTTAAAAAAGCATTTATTGAGCTAGATGACGATGAAGATAATGATAAACCTGATTTATATAAAGAAATCATTAAACGTTTCCATGTAGATAGGTTAACTTGGAAAGACTTATTTAACGATTTTGAAATGCATTTTTATCGTTATGTATTTCCTTATTACGATACTTTGTATACACTAGAAAAGCTATCGCAAAAAGGCTTTCAAATTGGTGTTATCGCAAATGGTAAATCTAAGATTAAACAATTCCGATTACATTCACTTGGTTTGATGCATGTTATTAATTATTTATCAACATCAGAAACAGTTGGCTTTCGTAAACCACATCCTAAAATTTTTGAAGATATGATTGATCAACTAGGGGTATTACCTGAGCAAATTATGTATGTTGGCGATGATGCGTTAAATGATGTAGCTCCAGCACGAGCTATGGGCATGGTTAGTGTATGGTATAAACAAGAAGATGCAGAAATAGAACCGCTCGAAGAAGAAGTTGATTTTACAATTACAACAGTGGAAGAATTATTAACCATTTTACCAATAAAAATTGATAATAAAGGAGAAAATTATGGATCTATTTACTAGAAAAGATGGAACATCGATACATTACAGTACATTAGGTGAAGGCTATCCTATCGTATTGATTCATACTGTACTTGATAATTATTCTGTGTTTAATAAATTAGCAGCAGAATTAGCAAAATCATTTCAAGTTGTGTTAATTGATTTACGTGGACATGGCTATTCTGATAAACCTCGTCACATTGAAATAAAAGATTTTTCTGATGACATTGTTGAATTACTTAAATATCTATACATTGAAGAAGTTGCATTTGTATGCCATGAAATGGGTGGAATTATTGGTGCGGATATTTCAGTACGTTATCCTGAATTTACATCATCACTTATGTTGGTAAATCCAACATCTATTGAAGGTGAATTACCGGAAGAACGTTTATTTAGAAAATATGCTCATATTATTCGAAACTGGGATCCTGAAAAACAAGATAAATTTTTAAATAAGCGTAAGTATTATCGTCCGAGAAAAATGAATCGATTCCTCAAACATGTCGTAGATACAAATGAAATATCAACTAAAGAAGAAATTCAAGCAGTTAAAGAGGTATTCAAAAACGCTGATATTTCTCAAACTTATAGACATGTCGTAGTACCGACAAAAATTATTGCAGGAGAATTCGGTGAAAGAACAACAAGATTAGAAGCTAAAGAAGTAGCTGATTTAATCCAAAATGCAGACTTTGAAGTATATCAAGAATCAAGTGCATTCCCATTTGTTGAAGAGCAAGAAAGATTCGTCGAAGATACAGCTTCATTTATCAACAAACATCACGATGAAAAGCATGTTTAATTTTAAGTGATAAGTGAAATATAAAAGTAGTAATTATTATTTGTAATATAATTGTAATATGGCTGTTGTTTTAGAAATGATTGTTGTATAATGGTTGTGAGCACAAGACGATATAAATAAAAGGAGAGAGTGCTTATGAAAAAGCTACTAACGGCAAGTATAATTGCATGTTCTGTTGTAATGGGAGTAGGCTTAGTGAACACTAGTGCCGAAGCAGCAAGTGGCAACTCTATTGATACTGTTAAACAATTAATTAAGGGTGATCAGTCATTAGAAAATGTGAAAATTGGCGAATCTATTAAAGATGTTTTAACTAAGTACAAAAATCCGATGTATTCTTACAATGAAAATGGAACTGAACATTATTACGAATTCCATACTAAAAAAGGTATGTTATTAGTAACTACTGATGGTAAGAAAAACAATGGTAAAGTAACTCATATTTCAATGATGTATAATGATGCTAATGGTCCAACATATCAAGCTGTTAAAAATTATGTTGGCAAAGCAGTAACACATACGGAATATAGCAAAGTTGCTGGTAATTTTGGATATATTGAAAAAGGCAAAACGACTTATCAATTTGCCTCAGCACCAAAAGATAAAAACATAAAATTATATCGTATTGATTTGGAAAAATAATAATTAAATTAATCGTGCTTAACCGACAAGTTAAATCGCAATACTTGTCGGTTATTTTATTACATGGCATAATACAGTGAATATTAATTTTTATGATTTGCGAAGGGGATATTAAACCAATACAATAAATAAAGATGTTTCATTTTAAAGGAGTACTACCAATGCGTATTAACGATAAAATTTTACTAGAAAATATAGAAGATTACTTTAATCATAAAGGTTTATCACCGCATTTGATTGATGATATTAAAGAGAAAGTAATTACTGATATAAAAAATTCTGAAAAGAAAGATCAAGATTATATTGAATATAAAAGAAAATCTCCAGCACAAATCATATTAATGATTCAAAGGAATTTGTTTGCTTTACAAATGAATCCAGTTATTTTCTTTATTTTAAATTTCATTCTCATATCCTATTTATATGATAAACAGTATGTTCAGTTTCAAGCTATTACTGGAATGAGTCTATTTTATTGTTTAGTGATTTTTCCAATGACTATTGTTGTATACCTAAGGGTGTCTCAAAAGAATTACTTGCGTAGTAATAAAATAGAAATGATTATGGGTACAATTATCGCTATCATATCCCTGTTATTAATTATATTACAAGCATTTAATATTACATGGGGCGTTATACCAATTACAAATTTTGGACATCAATTTTTCTTTTTCATTGGTATTATTTTAGTAATTGCCGGCATTTTTTATAAGCGACTTGAGTTTTCGGGAATTGGCTTATTATTTTGTCAAAAAACCGTAGATGCAATGATTCATAATCCACAATCAGCCCAGACTTTTTCATTAATTATATGGATATTATTAGTAGTTCTAGTTATATATTTCACAATTAGATTATCTTCACGTACAAGATTATAAATATGATAAAACTATTCACTTGATTAATTGTATTAATTGAGATGAATAGTTTTTTTATTGTTGGAATAACTTTTGGTAATTTATAAATAATTTAAAAAAATTGTTTATAAAATGGAAGCGTACATAGAATGAAGGTTGGGTATATAGTTTATTGAGGGAGGTGTCACAATGAATAAAGTCACAATTAATCCTCAAATCCAATTAACTTATCAAATTGAAGGTAAAGGGGATCCTATAATATTACTTCATGGATTGGATGGTAATTTAGCTGGATTTGAAGATTTGCAACATCAACTAGCATCATCATATAAAGTACTTACTTACGATTTAAGAGGTCATGGCAAGTCTTCTAAAAGTGAATCATACGATTTAAACGATCACGTTGAGGATTTAAAAATTCTAATGGAGAAGTTAAATATTCATGAGGCACATATTCTAGGACATGATTTAGGTGGGGTAGTTGCTAAGTTATTTACAGATAAATATGCTTATCGTGTAAAATCATTAACTACCATTGCATCGAAGAAAGATGACTTAATACACAGCTTTACTCAATTGTTAATACAATATCAAGATGATATAGCGGGTTTTAATAAGTCTGAAGCGTATATTCTTTTATTTTCTAAATTGTTTAGAAATCAAGAGAAGACGATGAAATGGTATCAAAAACAAAGAATATATAGCATTAAGTCTGAGGATGATAGTGCGGTGGCAATTCGTTCATTAATTTTGCATAAAGATGAACCTATGTATTTAAAAAAACGTACATGTGTACCTACTTTGTTAATTAATGGGGAACATGATCCTTTGATTAAAGATAAGAATCATTTTAAATTAGAATCGCATTTTTTAAATGTAACGAAAAAAATCTTCGAACATTCAGGACATGCACCGCATATTGAAGAACCAGAAGCATTTCTAAGTTATTATCTAAATTTCTTAAAAAGCGTATCATAATATGTGATATATCAACCTAGGGCATAAAGTCCTTAGGCAATGTGAAAAAGCTGATTACTACTCATTATTTGATAGAAATCAGCTTTTTTTGAAATGTATTTGATATATACTGCTCGTTATACGGCTATCTTCCTTATATTAAGTGCTATTAGTGCAAAACCGCTTAACAATTAGGTAAAAAAAGACATAAAAAAAGGAAGTTTAATAGAATGTATCATCTATCAAACTTCACCAAATTGCGCTAAACAAAATTATAGTTCAATTTCGTTGTTTGCTTCAGTGATTCGTTTATTTACTCGACTCAATAATGATTCGATTTTTTTACGTTGTTGTGCATTAACAAGAATTAATACAGTTCTTTCATCATGCTCATTACGTTTTTTATCGAAGTAATCTTCTTGAGATAAAATTTTAACTGCTTTAACAACTTGTGGTTGTTTGTAGTTTAAATGATTAATAATATCTTTAAGATAGTATTCTTTCTCTTTGTTTTCGCTGATGTATGTCAATACAGCGAATTCTTCAAAGCTAATTGAAAATTCCTTTTTAATTAAACTTTTTAATTTGTCAGCATAAGTGACCATTGATAACAACTCAAAGCAATCATTGATTTTTGTAATTGCCATGTTTAAAACCTCCCTATTTGATGCATCTTGCTCGATACATTTGCCCGATAATATATTGATATCTAATCTTTATTTATTATAGATATGTTAGTCATAATTTTGCATTAAATAAGTTTTATTAAATATATTTAATGCTCTATTATTTAGTTAATTATAACTAATTAAAAATGAGAAGTAAACAAAAAAGTGTTTATAAAACAAATTATTCATTAGACACAGTGATTGTATTTCTGGGTTAGCATTTGGATTAGTCAAAAAGATCAGCATTTTTTATAATTTACCTTAATTTAATCGTCAGTACAAGGTAATTTATTTAATGAAACGATTTAGCGCAATTAAATGTTTCAATATTCAATGTGTATCTAAAGTGATTCATTGTCATAGCTTAACGCTTTTAAGTTAACTTCTTCTAATATTTATACCCATTTTTCGAACTTTTATCACTAAAAAAGAAAAATTTTTATAATTTTTTTAATTTAGTAATTCTCAGTGCAGTTTTAATGATAAGAAAAACACACTTTTTTAATGACAAAAGTAAAACTATAGCACTTTAAAGTAAATGTATAGTAATCCGATTGATAACAAGTAATCAATATTAGAAAGTACGATTATGGTTCATAATTTAAAGCATCTTCAATCTTTAAAGTCGACTCAATGAATGAATTAAAGTTGTACATTTTGACTTATTTTTAATTAATTGAATAACCAACTATGAAATATTAGCACGAATAACATAATTTTTGCTATTAATTTGGTGTAAATTATTAAAAAATAACATTAATTTAGGTCTTAAGAATGAGTTGACTATCGAATTTGCTAAATTAAAATTTGTTGTGTCAAAGCATACTACCCATATTAGTACTTATTAAAACTAATTTAGACTGCAAAAAAATAGCTTATCACTTTTAAAAATAATTACAAGTTAAAATGATAAGCTAAAAGTTAATTTAAAATAATCTTAAAAGTATAATCCCTGTCAAAATACATAATAGACCAATAGTTTTTCTGGATGTCATTGCTATTTTAGGTGAACCAAATAATCCAAAGTGATCTATCAATATGCCCATTAGAATCTGGCCAAACATCCCAATAAGTGTTGTTAATGCTGCACCCATATGAGGCATTAAGATAATGTTAGCTGTTACAAAAGCCATGCCAAGTATACCGCCAGTAAAATAGATAGGTTTTAATTTACCGAATTTTAAATGACTTGTTTTTAGTTTTAAAGAACGATTAAAAATAGCGGTTAAAATCAACAACGTTATTGACCCAATTGTAAATGATACTAATGATGCAAAGGCTGGTGAATGAGTATGACTTGCTAAAGCACTATTAATTGTCGTTTGAATAGGTGGAAAGAAACCAAATATAAATCCTAAGAGAAGCCAAAACAATAAATACTTTTGATCAGTTAGTAATAAATTATTCTTGTTAAATTGATTCATTATGACGATACCGATAATGAGTAACAATACTCCAATTGCTTTAATTAAATTAAAATCATGAATTGTAGCACCAAATAAGCCAAATGTATCAATAATGACACCCATAATAATTTGACCCGCAACTGTTGCAATTACAGTTAATGTTGCACCTAATTTTGGCAATAACAATAAATTTCCAGTTAAAAAGCTAACCCCAAGCAAACCACCGACTATCCATGTGTAGTTAAATGATTGATTATTGTAAAAGTGAATAGTAAATACTTCTGGATTGATAATGATGTTTAAAATAATTAAACAAATTGTTCCAACTGAAAATGAAATGAATGAAGTATAGAAAGGTGATTTAGTATACAGTGATAGTCTTGAATTGACAGATGTTTGGATAGGAATAAGCATTCCAACTAGGACACCAATGATATAGAAAAGAAGCATATGAATAAAGTCTCACTTTCCAAAGTTAATAATAAAAATCATATGTATACATTATCATTATAGAGAAAATATACAACTCATTTTTAATAATGTTGAAAAAAACAGGACATTGACACAACAAAATCACCCTAGACAATCATGATGAAAGTCTAGGGTGTTAGTATTTATACTAAATTAATTACGCTTTCTTTATATCTATTTCTTATCTTCAAATAAAACGGTCGTCGTTTTATCAATAATTTGAGCAGAATGTACTTTGGTGATAGCGCCACTATTAGACTTTAAAATATTTAAATCTACTAATGCATTCATACTATCACGTGCAACTTGCTCGGTTATGATGTTGTTTAATTGTGGTAATTGCAATTTGACAGGTTTGTCTAATGAAGATTTAAAACTTAATTCAAGTGTTTTGGTCATGAAAGTGTCCTCCTGATTAAATTGATACAGATTTGATGACTTCGATGTTATTGTATGTTTCTCCAGTAAGTCGCTCGATAAGTTTGCTAAATGTTTTAATTTGGTCGTTTGATACTTCAGGATTAATATTGGCGAATCGACGTTTAAATTCTGTTTGTTTACCATTTGTATCTAGTTTTGTAAATGATAATACAATTGTAATGTGATTTGTTTTACTCATATTTTAAAACCTCCTTTCACACTATATATCGAAAGAAAAAAATAATTGGGTTAATTTTATTATTCTTGTTTAAATTCTATAAAAAAGGTTATAATTATATGTGACTTAAATACTTAATGTTTATGATTAAGACACTTAAAGCAAGGAGGGACATATGAACAAGGTAGAAGTAATTAAATGCAATGATGATATTAATAAAATGTATGACGCGCTCAAAGCTCGATCTGATAGGGATTATTTGTTTTTTAAATTAGCTATACATAGTGGTATGAAAATTACAGAATTATTAACAATTACCGTTGAAGATACTAAACGACTGATTGAAAAGGGGACACTAAGCGAATTGTGTAAAGCCCATTATCACTCATTGATTAAAATTAGATTGCCAGAAACATTATCTAATGAGTTACTTCATTATATTGAAAACAAAAGTCTGTCAAATGAAGATGTATTATTTCAATCATTGAGAACTAATCAAGTATTATCTAGGCAACAAGCCTATCGTATTATTCATCAAGCAGCAATTAAGGCTGGCATAGAGAATGTAGGACTAACGACATTGCGTAAGACATTTGCGTATCATGCATATCAAAAGGGCATACCTATTCCTGTCATTCAAAAGTATTTAGGGCATCAATCAGCTATAGAAACATTGAATTTTATCGGTTTAGAAAATGAATGTGAACACAGTATTTATATTTCATTACAATTATAACGACAAAGGAGGCTAATAATGAGTTTGGTTTATCTATTAATTGCCATACTAGTAATTATGGCGATGATATTATTAACATCTAAACGTAGAGCAATGGCTAAATATGCAGGATACATAGCGCTGACTGCACCTGTAATAGCATCTATTTATTTTTTGTTACAAGTTCCATCAGTAATTAAACAGCATTATTTGTCTGTTTCCATTCCGTGGATGACCTCATTAGATATTAATGTAGATTTACGTTTAGATGGTTTGAGTTTAATGTTTTCCCTTATTATTTCCCTTATTGGAATCGCTGTATTCTTCTATGCAACACAATATTTATCCTCTCGTAAAGATAATTTACCAAGGTTTTACTTATACTTAACGCTATTTATGTTTAGCATGCTCGGTATTGTATTAGCTGATAATACAATATTAATGTATGTGTTTTGGGAACTAACTAGCGTATCATCATTTCTATTAATTTCATATTGGTATAACAACGGAGATAGTCAATTTGGTGCGATGCAATCATTTATGATTACAGTATTTGGTGGTTTAGCATTATTAGTTGGTTTTATCATGTTGTATATCATGACAGGAACGAATAACATCACAGAGATATTAGGACAAGCAGATCTTATTAAGAACCATGCTTTATTTATCCCTATGATTATCATGTTTTTATTAGGTGCATTTACAAAGTCTGCACAATTCCCATTTCATATTTGGTTACCAAGGGCAATGGCAGCGCCTACACCTGTAAGTGCATATTTACATTCAGCCACGATGGTAAAAGCTGGTATCTTTTTATTACTTCGATTTACACCATTATTAGGTCTTAGCAATATGTACATATATATCGTCACGTTTGTTGGTTTAATAACTATGTTATTTGGCTCAATCACAGCTTTAAAACAATGGGATTTAAAAGGAATCCTAGCATACTCTACAATCAGTCAACTTGGGATGATTATGGCTATGGTGGGTATAGGTGGCGGATATGCTCAACACCAACAAGACGCAATAGCATCTATTTATGTATTTGTGTTATTTGCAGCATTGTTCCATCTTATGAATCATGCTATTTTCAAGTGTGCGCTTTTCATGGGTGTAGGGATTTTAGATCATGAAGCAGGTTCAAGGGACATACGAATTTTAAGTGGCATGCGCCAATTATTTCCAAAAATGAATCTAGTCATGACGATAGCGGCTCTATCTATGGCTGGAATACCATTTTTAAATGGATTTTTAAGTAAAGAAATGTTCCTAGATGCATTAACACAAACTGGACAATTATCCCAATTTAGTTTGATTTCAATGATAGCTATCGTGTTTGTTGGTGTTATTGCGAGTGTTTTTACATTCACATATGCACTTTACATGGTTAAAGAAGTATTTTGGACAAAATATGATTCTAAGGTTTTTACTAAAAAAAATATCCACGAACCATGGTTGTTTAGTTTACCATCTCTTTTATTAATGGGATTGATACCAATCATCTTTTTCGTGCCAAATATACTTGGGAAAGGGATTATTGTTCCTGCGTTAAGAGCTGTATCAGGTGGTAATCATCAAATTGATCAATTGGCACCACATGTTTCGCAATGGCATGGATTTAACATACCGCTTCTTTTAACCATCATCATTATTTTATTGGGTAGTGTACTAGCAATCAAAGTAGATTGGAAAAAAGTGTTCACGGGTAAAATCAGACAGATTTCAGTTTCAAAAGGGTACGAAATGGTTTACCGACAATTTGAAAAGTTTGCTACGAAGCGATTTAAACGTGTTATGCAAGATCGTTTAAACCAATACATTATTATGACTTTAGGCATATTTATGATTATCATTGGATATGGTTATATTCGAATTGGACTTCCTAAAGTACATCAGTTACATGTTTCTGAATTTGGGGCATTAGAAATTATATTAGCAATCGTAACTGTCACAATTGGTATTTCTTTAATTTTTATACGTCAACGACTGACAATGGTCATTTTAAATGGAGTCATCGGTTTTGTTGTGACTTTATTCTTTATAGCAATGAAAGCACCTGATTTAGCATTGACACAACTTGTGGTTGAAACCATTACGACGATTTTATTTATTGTTAGCTTTTCAAGATTACCCAACGTACCAAGGTCTAAAGTTAATAAAAAACGAGAAATAATTAAAATTTCAGTATCTCTTATGATGGCGCTGATTGTTGTGTCACTTATTTTCATCGCGCAACAAGCAGATGGATTGGCATTGATTTCTAATTTTTATCTTAGAGCGGATAAATTAACAGGTGGCAAAAACATTGTGAATGCGATTTTAGGAGACTTTAGAGCATTAGATACATTGTTTGAAGGTTTAGTATTAATTATTACTGGATTAGGTATTTACACATTATTAAATTACCAAGATAGGAGGGGACAAGATGAAAGAGAATGATGTCGTTTTAAGAACGGTCACGAAACTCGTTGTATTTATTTTATTGACTTTCGGATTCTACGTCTTCTTCGCTGGCCACAATAACCCAGGTGGTGGCTTTATAGGTGGTTTAATATTTAGTTCCGCGTTTATTTTAATGTTTCTAGCTTTTAATGTTGAAGAAGTATTAGAAAGCTTACCGATAGATTTTAGAATTTTAATGATTATTGGTGCATTAGTTTCATCAATTACTGCGATAATGCCAACATTTTTTGGAAAACCTTTTTTGTCGCAATATGAAACAACATTGACACTACCAATTTTAGGGCACATTCACGTAACGACAATAACACTGTTTGAATTGGGCATTTTGTTCTCGGTTGTCGGGGTTATTGTAACGGTGATGCTGTCTCTTAGTGGAGGTCGATCATGAATTTAATTTTATTACTAGTTATAGGATTTTTAGTATTTATAGGGACATATATGATATTATCTATAAATTTAATTCGTATTGTCATAGGTATTTCAATTTATACACATGCTGGTAACCTTATTATCATGAGTATGGGCACTTACGGCTCTAATAAATCAGAACCGCTGATTACAGGTGGAAATCAATTGTTTGTCGACCCACTGTTGCAAGCTATTGTATTAACTGCAATAGTTATAGGTTTTGGGATGACTGCGTTTTTACTTGTCCTCGTTTATAGAACTTATAAAGTAACTAAAGAAGACGAAATTGAAGGCTTAAGGGGGGAAGATGATGCTAAGTAACTTATTGATTTTACCAATGTTATTACCATTCCTTTGTGCCTTAATCCTAGTATTTCTAAAAAATAATGACCGTATTTCTAAATATTTATACTTAGGCACAATGACTATCACCACAATTATTTCATTAATGCTTTTAATTTATGTTCAGCGTCATCGTCCAATTACATTGGATTTTGGTGGTTGGACTGCACCATTTGGAATACAGTTTTTAGGAGATTCGTTAAGTTTAATCATGGTTACAACCGCTTCGTTTGTGATTACTTTAATTATGGCATATGGATTTGGGCGTGGCGAACATAAAGCAAATCGTTATCATTTACCTTCATTTATATTATTTTTAAGTGTTGGTGTGATAGGCTCTTTTCTAACATCAGATTTATTTAATTTATACGTCATGTTTGAAATTATGTTACTAGCGTCATTTGTACTCATTACACTTGGACAATCTGTAGAACAATTACGTGCTGCAATTATTTATGTTGTCTTGAATATTATTGGTTCATGGCTATTCTTATTAGGTATAGGTTTACTTTATAAAACAGTAGGTACATTAAACTTTTCACATATTGCAATGCGTTTGAATGACATGGGAGATAATCGCACTGTTACAATGATTTCATTAATCTTCTTAGTCGCATTTAGTGCGAAAGCAGCGCTGGTCCTTTTTATGTGGCTACCGAAAGCCTACGCTGTGTTAAATACTGAACTTGCGGCATTATTTGCAGCGTTAATGACCAAAGTGGGCGCTTATGCATTGATTCGCTTCTTTACATTATTATTTGACCAACATAATGATCTTATACATCCATTGCTAGCAACAATGGCAGCTTTAACAATGGTCATCGGCGCTATAGGTGTCATTGCTTATAAAGATATTAAAAAGATTGCAGCTTACCAAGTCATAATCTCAATAGGATTTATCATTTTAGGTTTAGGAACAAACACGTTTGCAGGTATTAATGGTGCAATATTTTATTTAGTAAATGATATTGTTGTGAAAACATTGCTATTCTTTATTATTGGTAGTTTAGTTTATATTACTGGTTATCGACAATATCAATATTTAAATGGTTTAGCGAAAAAAGAACCATTCTTTGGTGTTGCATTTATTATAATGATTTTTGCTATTGGGGGCGTACCACCATTTAGTGGTTTTCCAGGAAAAGTACTTATTTTCCAAGGTGCATTACAAAACGGTAATTATATAGGACTCACGTTAATAATCATTACTAGTTTAATTGCTATGTACAGCTTGTTTAGAATACTTTTCTATATGTATTTTGGAGATAAAGATGGCGAAGAAGTTCATTTTAAGAAAATCCCACAATATCGTAAAGGTATTTTAAGTATTTTAGTAGTTGTGGTTATCGCAATCGGGATTGCAGCGCCTGTGCTGTTAAAAATAACTAATGATGCAACAGAGCTTAATACGAACGATCAATTATATCAAAAGCTTGTTAATCCACATTTGAAAGGAGAGGAATAAATGAATCAAATTGTTTTAAATATTATCATTGCATTCTTATGGGTTTTATTTCAAGATGAAGATCATTTTAAATTCTCGACTTTCTTTTCTGGATATCTAATTGGTTTAATTGTCATTTATATATTACACAGGTTTTTCAGCGATGATTTTTATGTTAGAAAAATTTGGGTAGCTATTAAATTTTTAGGCGTTTATTTATATCAATTAATAACATCTAGCATTAGCACGATTAATTATATTCTTTTTAAAACAAAAGATATGAACCCTGGATTACTTTCATATGAAACAAGACTAACAAGTGACTGGGCAATAACATTTTTAACAATTTTAATTATTATAACTCCAGGGTCTACAGTAATACGAATTTCTCAAGACTCAAAAAAGTTTTTTATTCATAGTATCGACGTGTCTGAAAAAGAAAAAGATAGTTTGTTAAGAAGTATTAAGCATTATGAAGACTTAATATTGGAGGTGTCGCGATGATACAAACAATCACACATATTATGATTATTAGTTCACTCATTATTTTTGGAATTGCATTAATCATCTGTTTATTTAGATTAATCAAGGGACCTACAACAGCAGATCGTGTCGTTACATTTGATACAACAAGTGCTGTTGTCATGTCTATTGTGGGTGTCTTAAGTGTACTAATGGGCACCGTTTCTTTCTTAGATTCAATCATGCTCATTGCCATTATATCTTTTGTAAGTTCTGTATCGATTTCAAGATTTATTGGTGGGGGGTATGTGTTTAATGGAAATAACAAAAGAAATCTTTAGTCTTATTGCTGCTGTGATGTTGTTGTTAGGTAGTTTTATTGCTCTTATTAGTGCAATAGGTATCGTGAAATTCCAAGATGTTTTCTTAAGAAGTCATGCTGCGACAAAAAGTTCAACTTTATCCGTGTTATTAACTTTAATCGGTGTATTAATTTATTTTATTGTGAATACAGGATTTTTCAGTGTGCGTTTATTACTGTCACTTGTTTTTATTAATTTAACTTCACCCGTCGGCATGCACTTAGTCGCTCGCGCTGCTTATCGCAACGGCGCTTATATGTATCGAAAAAATGATGATCACACACATGCATCAATATTATTAAGTTCAAATGAACAAAACTCTACAGAAGCATTACAATTACGTGCTAAAAAACGAGAAGAGCATCGTAAGAAATGGTATCAAAACGATTGAAGTGTTGGCTAAATTGTTAAGCATAACAATGCTGTTGAAGATTTGTTTTCAAATTTAATCATTAAAAGAGTACTTTGAAATTGGTTAGTCGATTTTAAGGTGCTCATTTTTTGTATTATAAGTTAATGTTGTTATGTGAAAGCAAGTTGTTTATTTATACAAACAATTAGTGATAAAATAAAATTAAATAATTGCAAATTTAAGTACTGCAATCGTAGACATATATCTATATTAAAGTGCTTTTGTGGTCGCTAACTCAATTTATCCTCTAAAGTATAATTACAACGAGATGTGATACTTAATTTTCAATTAAACAATACTTTATAGAGAGGTGAAAGTTTGGAAATATTTGAAACAATTCTTATATTTATAGCTGTTGTGATACTAAGTTCGTTTGTCCATACTTTCATACCCAAAGTACCCCTAGCATTTATACAAATTTTCTTGGGCATGTTACTATTTATTACCCCAATCCCTGTTCAATTTAATTTTGATTCTGAATTGTTTATGGTAACAATGATTGCGCCTTTGTTATTTGTAGAAGGTGTTAATGTTTCTAGAGTCCATTTAAGGAAATATATTAAGCCAGTGATGATGATGGCATTAGGATTAGTCATTACTACTGTGATAGGTGTAGGTTTATTTATTCATTGGATTTGGCCAGATTTAACTATTGGAGCAGCATTTGCAATTGCTGCCATTCTTTGTCCTACTGATGCAGTAGCAGTGCAAGCAATCACTAAAGGAAAGGTCTTGCCAAAAGGAGCAATGACAATTCTTGAAGGTGAGTCATTATTGAATGATGCTGCTGGTATTATTTCATTTAAAATAGCTGTTGGAGTATTAGTTACAGGTGCTTTTTCACTTGTTGATGCTGTTCAGTTGTTTTTAATTGCATCAATTGGTGGCGCAGTGGTTGGTTTACTTATAGGTATGGCATTAGTAAGGTTCCGATTAACATTGATGCGTCGAGGATATGAAAACATTAATATGTTTACAATTATTCAATTGGTAACACCATTTGTTACGTATTTAATTGCTGAATTGTTTCACGCATCAGGAATCATTGCAGCAGTAGTTGCAGGACTTGTACATGGTTTCGAACGTGACAGAATTATGCAAGTACGTACACAACTGCAAATGAGTTACAATCATACATGGAATATACTAGGTTATGTTTTAAATGGCTTTGTTTTTTCAATATTAGGATTTTTAGTACCTGAAGTTATTATTAAAATTATCAAAACAGAACCGCACAATTTAATCTTTTTAATAGGCATCACTATTGTTGTTGCTTTAGCTGTCTATCTATTTAGATTTGTTTGGGTTTATGTGTTATATCCTTATTTTTATTTAGCCATCAGTCCATTCCAAAAAATGATGACTAAAAATGATGATGATAATCCAACGACTGAGAAACCACCAAAGCGAAGTTTATACGCTTTAATTATGACGTTATGTGGTGTGCATGGAACAATTTCTTTAGCAATCGCATTAACGTTACCGTATTTTTTAGCAGGGCATCATGCTTTTACGTATAGAAACGACTTATTATTTATTGCATCTGGTATGGTTATTATTAGTTTGGTAGTTGCGCAAGTATTATTGCCATTATTAACGAAACCTGCACCTAAAACAGTAATTGGCAATATGTCGTTTAAAGTTGCTAGAATTTATATATTAGAACAAGTTATTGATTATCTAAATCAAAAATCTACTTTCGAAACAAGTTTTAAATATGGTAATGTGATTAAAGAATATCATGATAAATTAGCATTTTTAAAAACTGTAGAGAAAGATGATGAAAACTCTAAAGAATTAGAACGTCTACAAAAAATAGCTTTTAATGTAGAAACAAAAACATTAGAGTCTTTAGTAGATGAAGGACAAATAACGAATAGTGTACTTGAAAACTATATGCGTTATGCTGAAAGAACACAAGTATATAGACAAGCATCATTAATAAGAAGAATGATTGTATTATTACGAGGTGCTTTATTAAAACGAAGAGTACAAACGAGAGTGAACTCGGCATCTTCACTTAGTGTTACGGATAACTTAATGGAATTAAATAAAATTAATAAATTAGTCCATTATAATGTGGTTAGTCGTTTGTCTAAGGAAACAACAAAAGATAATACACTTGAAGTTGGAATGGTTTGTGACGGTTATTTAATGCGAATTGAAAACTTAACACCGTCTAATTTCTTCAATTCAGCAAGTGAAGATACGATTACTAAAATTAAATTAAATGCATTGAGAGAACAACGTCGCATTTTACGTGAGTTGATTGATACAGATGAAGTATCAGAAGGTACAGCGTTAAAACTAAGAGAAGCAATCAATTATGATGAAATGGTTATTGTAGATAGTATGACGTAGTTCGTAATTATGCTAAAAGGGATTGATGAAAAACTGAATGGCTTTTCATCAATCCCTTTTATTTTAGAGAAATTGAATAGATAGTTTTAAACTATACGAATTATTAACATTTGAGATTTAATTGAAATAAGTTTTAAAAATTGGAGGAGATAGATTAATCGAAGTCATTTAAAGATGAAGATAAGTGCATTCACAAAAAATAGCCACACTCATATGACATCGGATGAGTGTGGCTTAAGGATCTATGGGGGGAGGAAACCATAGATATTTACTTTGATAGGCCAGATTAAATATCAAAGTATGCGATTATTTATAGCTTGATGCAAAAGTGGTATGCCTATTAAAAGTTACTGCACATAGCTTTTAATATTCCGTTCAAAGGAAAGGGGCATACAATTGAACAATCTGTAATAGTACTTTTAACCAGCTATGCTAAAAGTCTAGTAGGGAGAACAGTTGTCCAATCACATAAGAACCTCTAACTTCGTTAGTACGATTAAGAAAAGCTTTTTAGTTAGTATGTAATACAATTTATTGACGCGCGTGAATCTCTTTTATAAGAGTGTGTAGGGAATGGCGTTGTATAAATTGTATTAGAAGAACTTCTAACGCATCTCTGTGGTTAAAAGAGATGAAGGGAACGTCAGTTTAATCAAAACCACATAAAGCTTTTAACTTTGCTCTTTGATTCAAAGAGTGATAAATGTTTATAGTTTAATTAAAACTGCATAAGAACTTCTAGCTTTTCTCTTTCGTTCAAAGAGAAGCGGCTGTTCGCAGTTTAATTAAAACCACATAAAGCTTTTAACTTTGCTCTTTGATTCAAAGAGTGATAAATGTTTATAGTTTAATTAAAACTGCATAAGAACTTCTAGCTTTTCTCTTTCGTTCAAAGAGAAGTTCTAATACCACCATATCGTGCGATCGGGAACGGTATATATATTAATAGGAGGGTAATATATATTTAACGCACGATATGGGACTATTAGCCTTCGACTTTGTTATGTTGATGTGTGGCCTAAAATATTGGAGATACCAATATTTTAGGTTGCATCAACATCAATTCATCTTACTTCATTAAAACACAGCGTGTTATTTCATGCTTCCGTGTACAGTATCAATATTTGATTTCATCATTTTGTAGTAAGAGTCACCTTTAGTGCCTTCTTTACCGATTGAATCTGTGTACACTTCACCAAAGATATCTTTCTTCGTTTCTTCAGATAAACTTTCCATTGCTTTCTTATCAACACTTGTTTCTACTAATAAGTGTTTTAATTTGTGTTTTTTAACAAACTCAATAGCTTGTCTCATTTGTTCTGGTGTACCTTGTTTTTCAGTGTTAATTTCCCAAATATAACCTGGTGTAATACCGTATTGTTTTGAGAAGTATTTGAAGGCACCTTCACTTGTAATCATGGCACGTTGTTCTTTTGGAATGTCATTAAATTTGTCTTTACTGTCATTATTTAATTTTTCCAATTGAGCAATGTATTTGTTACCTTGCTTTTCATAATCTGCTTTATGTTTTTTGTCGTTATCGATAAATGTTTGTTGAATTGTTTTTACGTATTTAATACCGTTATCTAAACTTAACCATGCGTGTGGATCTTGTTTATCTTTGTTGCCTTCTTCACCGTTTAAATAGATAGGTTTAACATCTTTTGATACTGCGATAACTTTTTTATCTTTTAATGATTTACCAGCCTGTTCTAAGGCTTTTTCAAACCAACCGTTACCAGTCTCTAAATTTAATCCGTTGTATAAAATAACGTCAGCGTCAGTTAACTTTTTAATATCTTTAGGTTTAACTTCATATTCATGAGGATCTTGACCAACAGGTACAATACTATGAATATCGACGTTGTCTCCACCAACATTTTTAGCCATATCATATAAAATTGAATTCGTCGTTACTACTTTTAGTTTGCCATTTGACTTATCACTGCTTTGTTTACCACCAGTACCACATGCAGCAACTAAAAGTAATAAGGCTAATAATAAAGGTACTAATTTTTTCATGTTAAACTTCCTCGTTTCTTTCTATTCGTAAATTTTGTGAAAAATAATGTGATGATATAAATTACAAACGTACAAAGTACGATTGTTGCACCACTAGGAATGTTGTAAATATAGCTGTAATAAAGTCCGACAATTGAACTTATGACACTTATTAAACTTGCTATAATCATCATTGAGTATAGTTTTTTACTAATTAAAAATGCTGTAGATGCAGGTGTAATTAATAATGCAACTACAAGAATAATACCTACCGTTTGAATACTTGCTACTGTTACTAATGAGAGTAACAACATCACAAAGTAATGTAATAACGTCGTATTTAGACCACTCATTCTACTAAACGTTGGATCGAATGTAGAAATCATTAATGGACGATAGAAAATAATAATTAGAATAAGGACGATTGAACCAATCACAATAGTTGTTAAAAATGCACTATTTGTGATTGCCAGTAAATTACCAAACAGAATATGGTACAAATCTGTCGTAGTGTTTATTAAGCTAATAATAATAATCCCCGAAGCTAAGAAAGCGGTAAAACTAATTCCAATAGCGGCGTCAGGTTTCGTTTTACTACTAGATGTGATATAACCGATAAAAATACTTGCGATCATACCAGTTATAAGTGCGCCTATAAACATTGGAATACCAAATAAGAATGATAAGGCAACGCCAGGTAATACTGCGTGACTCATTGCATCTCCCATTAATGAAAGACCACGTAATACAATTAAACTACCAACTGTACCACAAACTATCCCTACAATAATTGAAGTTATCAATGCTCGATTCAAGAATTGATATGTAAATAAATGTTCGACAAACTCTAACATGTTATATTGCTCCTTTGACTAGGGTCACTACAGTCAGTGCTACTCATAAATGTTTCGTTTAAGCGAGTGACACTCATAGCCTCTTCACTATCACCAAAGTATCGTAATGTTTGATTTAATAGAATAATGCGATCAAAGTATTGCTTTGCTTTTGATAGATCATGGTGGATGATAAGAATAAGTTTTCCTTGTTGTTTTAAGTTCTCGATTTTTGTCATGATTAATTTTTCGCTACTAAAATCAATTCCGACAAACGGCTCATCTAGAAAATAAACTTCACTTTCGGACATCAATGCTCTTGCTACTAGCACACGTTGTAATTGTCCACCACTTAATTCTGAAATTTGTCGATGACGTAAAGATTCTAATTCTAAATCGCTTAATAACTGTTTGAGTTTATCCCTTGCTGATTTATTAGGTCGTCTAAACCATCCAATTTCTTTGTAGCAACCTGATAAAATCACTTGTTCCACACTTATAGGAAAATCTAAATCAATATGTGCTTTTTGTGGAATATATGTAATATGTTGCAGTTGTTGTTGTATAGGTTTGTTATATAACAATTTAGTACCGGTAGCATTAAATTCACCAATTAAAGACTTGATAAGGGAAGATTTACCAGCACCATTCGGGCCCATGATACCAATTATTTCGCCGCGTACTGGTATCGATAAGGAAATGTTTTTAAGTACATGCTTATTACCTAAAAACAGATTTAAATCTTTTGTTTCTAACAAACGTTTATACCTCCTAATTAAAAGTTTAGGCTAACCTAATTAATTGTATAATAAACTGAGAATATTTATCATGTCAAGTAAATTCGTGATATAATATAGACAATGTATGTGAGGTGAAAGTATGTTAACTGAAGAAAAAGAGGACTATTTAAAGGCAATCCTTACGAATAATGGCGATAAAAATTTTGTGACAAATAAAATCCTATCTCAATTTTTAAATATTAAGCCTCCATCTGTAAGTGAAATGGTAGGGCGTCTTGAAAAAGCAGGCTATGTTGAAACAAAACCGTACAAAGGTGTTAGATTAACAGAGGATGGTTTAACGCATACGCTTGATATCATTAAGAGACATCGACTATTAGAATTATTTTTAATAGAAATATTGAAATATAATTGGGAAGAAGTACATCAAGAAGCAGAAATTTTAGAACATCGAATTTCAGATTTATTTGTTGAAAGGCTTGATAGCTTGTTAAATTTCCCAGAAACTTGCCCGCACGGCGGTGTGATTCCTAGAAATAATGAATATAAAGAGAAATATATAACAACGATATTGAATTATGAACCTGGCGATATCGTTACAATCAAACGTGTGAGAGATAAGACTGATTTGCTAATATATTTGTCTAGTAAAGATATCTCTATTGGTAATGAAGTAGAAATTGTATCGAAAGATGAAATGAATAAAGTAATTATTATCAAACGTAATGATAATGTAATTATTGTCAGTTACGAAAATGCAATGAACATGTTTGCTGAAAAATAAAATAAAGAAGCCATAAAGATATCCATGATTGTACTGATAAAGACATATGGATCATTGCTTTAGGCTTCTTTTTTATTAGTTAATTTATCAAGTGAGTATATTTGAGTAAAATATTCACTGCATAAAGATTGAAGATAATCCAGATTGTACTATAAATGAAGATAGGTACATGACTGAGTTCTTTAAGTGCACTACCATCCCACTGTGGACTCGGACGCTGGAAAGTCAATTTAGCAATCGTCCAACTAGATTGTAGAACTTCGCCTAATAATACACCTAAAATATATTGATAACTCATTGTGACAAGTAGTTGAATTTCTACTATATTTTCATCTTTTAATATAAAATACAACATGATAGAAATTAAAGTTATAACAACAATGGGTGAGCCTTTTCTAGATGTTAAAATTAAAAAATAAATAAATATCAATAAATAGGTAAATATAAAGAAACTAGGTATCTGATAATGGCTCGACGCTAGACCAATCAATAACATAATAGGTGGCATAAAATAACCACCAATCGTTGTAAGCCATTGGCCTGCTAGATGTCTAGATTGTGTAATTGCGAATCCTTGTTGTAATGTCTGTTGTCGCTCTCGTGGGCTTGTTACAATGACTAAATCTTTTGCACGGCCACCAGCGAGTTTATTAAACAGTACATGACCAAATTCATGTGTTAAAACAGGGATATAGTTTAAAATGACATCTAAATAGTTCAAAACAGGCTTATGTCTATATTGATGAATAGCAATATAACAAGCTGCAACAATAACGATAACGTATATATTAAGTTGAATTGTCGTATTAAAAAAGTTGGATAAATAATTCATTGTTAACCTCATATAAGATATTAATTTAAAGTTTGCTTATCACTTATTATAAATGATATTGGCATCAATAGCGTTAGACTTTAGACTTACCCTAGTTAAACTAATTTTAATTTTTGAAAAGGTGAATATGTGTTAAAATAAAGCAAAATCATTTCGATATAAATAGGATGAATATAAATACTGTTAATATTGATTACACTAACATAATAATGAAATAAGATAGGAGATTCCTGTTATGACTGTTGAAGAAAGATCCAATACAGCCAAAGTTGACATTTTAGGGGTCGATTTTGATAATACAACAATGTTGCAAATGGTTGAAAATATTAAAACCTTTTTTGCAAATCAATCAACGAATAATCTTTTTATAGTAACAGCCAACCCTGAAATAGTGAATTACGCGACGACACATCAAGCGTATTTAGAGTTAATAAATCAAGCGAGCTATATTGTTGCTGATGGGACAGGAGTAGTCAAAGCTTCGCATCGTTTAAAGCAACCTCTAGCGCATCGTATACCTGGTATTGAGTTGATGGATGAATGTTTGAAAATTGCTCATGTAAATCATCAAAAAGTATTTTTGCTAGGGGCAACTAATGAAGTTGTAGAAGCGGCACAATATGCATTGCAACAAAGATATCCAAACATATCGTTTGCGCATCATCACGGTTATATTGATTTAGAAGATGAGACGGTAGTGAAACGAATTGAACTGTTTAAACCTGATTACATATTTGTAGGTATGGGATTCCCTAAACAAGAAGAATGGATTATGACACATGAAAACCAATTTGAATCTACAGTGATGATGGGCGTAGGTGGTTCTCTTGAAGTATTTGCAGGGGCTAAAAAGAGAGCACCTTATATCTTTAGAAAATTAAACATTGAATGGATATATAGAGCATTAATAGATTGGAAACGTATTGGTAGATTAAAGAGTATTCCTATATTTATGTATAAAATAGCCAAAGCAAAAAGAAAAATAAAAAAGGCGAAATAATCATGATGACAAAAATAAAACCGAGGAAATCCTTAAATGGAGATTCTCGGTTTTTTAGTTTATTTAATAACGAAGCGGGACTCATCGAGTTTGTTTCTAAATTCTTTTTGTTCGGCTTTGGATTTCTTTTTAAAATCGTTTAGGAAAGCTTCATATTTAGGTAATACATCATCAAGTTCACCGTAATCTTTTAACTTTCCACCTTCAATCCAAGCAATCTTAGTACAAAATTGTCTCACTTGGCCTAAGTTATGACTAACGAAAAAGATGGTTTTGTTTTGCTCTTTAAACTCGTAAATTTTATCTAAACATTTTTGTGCAAAAGTTTGGTCACCTACAGATAAAGCTTCGTCAATGACTAAGATATCTGGATTAACTGTGATATTAATTGAAAAACCAAGTTTTGCACGCATACCACTTGAATACTTTTTAACTGGTTGATAGATAAACTCACCAAGTTCACTAAATTCAATAATCTTAGGTGTCATCGCTTTAATTTCTTTTCGCTTAAAGCCCATACATAACATTTTAAATTCGATATTTTCAATCCCTGTAAGTTGTCCACTCAAGCCAGCACTAATTGCGATAACGCTGACTTCACCATTACGATCCACTTTTCCAACAGTAGGCGACAAAGAACCGCCAATGATATTGCTCAACGTTGATTTGCCGGAACCATTAATGCCAACAAGTCCTATGACGTCACCTTCATATGCTTTTAAACTAATGTCATCTAAAGCGAAAAATGTTTTGTTTTTATGTTTGGGAATGAGCGCATCTTTCATACGTTCTTTATTTGTACGATAAATACGATATTCTTTTGTTACATTTTTAATGTTTACCGAAACGTTCATTTGTAGACCTTCCTTATTCACATTTATCTAGATTATAATATACTACTCAACAGTTGTTAAATTTTAAAACCTGTTGTAAAGTGTATAGAAGATTTTGTTATTATCAGAGTTGGTGTTTTGACACAAAATGTTAATCATCAATGATAACAATGATATTTAAAAACTAAACTTATTTCAACTTACATGATTGTATACTATAATGTATTTGTAATAAACTAATATTTTAAAGAACTAGACAATAATTTTGATAGCATCCATGTATAGTGATAGTATTTACAACAATTATTATAATACTATTTAGTTAAGTAGAGAAATAGTTAAACATTTGAAAGTGTGGTTTAATGGAATGTCAGCAATAGGAACAGTTTTTAAAGAACATGTAAAGAACTTTTATTTAATTCAAAGACTGGCTCAGTTTCAAGTTAAAATTATCAATCATAGTAACTATTTAGGTGTGGCATGGGAATTAATTAACCCTGTTATGCAAATTATGGTTTACTGGATGGTTTTTGGATTAGGAATAAGAAGTAATGCACCAATTCATGGTGTACCTTTTGTTTATTGGTTATTGGTTGGTATCAGTATGTGGTTCTTCATCAACCAAGGTATTTTAGAAGGTACTAAAGCAATTACACAAAAGTTTAATCAAGTATCGAAAATGAACTTCCCGTTATCGATAATACCGACATATATTGTGACAAGTAGATTTTATGGACATTTAGGCTTACTTTTACTTGTGATAATTGCATGTATGTTTACGGGTATTTATCCATCAATACATATCATTCAATTATTGATATATGTACCGTTTTGTTTTTTCTTAACTGCCTCGGTGACGTTATTAACATCAACACTCGGTGTGTTAGTTAGAGATACACAAATGTTAATGCAAGCAATATTAAGAATATTATTTTACTTTTCACCAATTTTGTGGCTACCAAAGAACCATGGTATCAGTGGTTTAATTCATGAAATAATGAAATATAATCCAGTTTACTTTATTGCTGAATCATACCGTGCAGCAATTTTATATCACGAATGGTATTTCATGGATCATTGGAAATTAATGTTATACAATTTCGGTATTGTTGCCATTTTCTTTGCAATTGGTGCGTACTTACACATGAAATATAGAGATCAATTTGCAGACTTCTTGTAATATATTTATATGACGAAACCCCGCTAACCATTAATAAATGGAAGTGGGGTTCATTTTTGTTTATAATTTAAGTAAATAACATATATTAAGTTGGTGTATTATGAACGTTTTAATAAAGAAATTTTATCATTTGGTAGTTCGAATACTTTCTAAAATGATTACGCCTCAATTGATTGATAAACCGCATATCGTATTTATGATGACTTTTACAGAAGATATTAAGCCTATCATCAAAGCATTAAATAATTCGTCGTATCAGAAAACTGTTTTAACAACACCAAAACAAGCGCCTTATTTATCTGAACTTAGCGACGATGTTGATGTGATAGAAATGACTAATCGAACATTGGTAAAACAAATTAAGGCTTTGAAAAGCGCGCAGATGATTATTATCGATAATTATTACCTATTACTAGGTGGATATAATAAGACTTCTAATCAACACATTGTTCAAACGTGGCATGCAAGTGGTGCATTAAAAAACTTTGGCTTAACAGATCATCAAGTCGATGTGTCTGACAAGGCAATGGTTCAGCAGTACCGTAAAGTTTATCAAGCGACGGATTTTTACTTAGTGGGTTGTGAACAAATGGCTCAATGTTTTAAACAGTCTTTAGGTGCAACAGAAGAGCAAATGTTGTATTTTGGGCTTCCGAGAATTAATAAATATTACACAGCTGATAGAGCAACGGTTAAGGCAGAGTTAAAGGATAAATATGGCATTACAAATAAGTTGGCATTATATGTACCAACATATAGAGAAGATAAAGCAGATAATAGGGCTATTGATAAAGCTTATTTTGAAAAATGTTTACCAGGATATACACTGATTAATAAACTACATCCATCAATTGAACATTCAGACATTGATGATGTATCTTCAATCGACACGTCTACATTAATGCTAATGTCAGATATAATTATTAGCGACTATAGTTCGCTGCCAATAGAAGCTAGCTTGTTAGATATCCCAACTATATTTTATGTGTATGATGAAGGAACATATGATAAGGTGAGAGGCCTGAATCAATTTTACAAAGCAATACCGGATAGCTACAAAGTGTATACTGAAGAGGATTTAATAATGACGATACAAGAAAAAGAACATCTATTAAGTCCATTATTTAAAGATTGGCATAAGTATAATACTGATAAAAGTTTACATCAGCTCACAGAATATATAGATAAGATGATGACAAAATGAGGCTTACGATAATCATACCTACATGTAATAATGAGGCAACAATTCGACAATTGTTAATATCTATTGAGAGTAAAGAACACTATAGAATCCTTTGTATTGATGGTGGTTCTACTGATCAAACAATTTCTATGATTGAAAGGTTACAAAGAGAACTCAAGCATATTTCATTAATACAATTACAAAATGCTTCGATAGCTACGTGTATTAATAAAGGTTTGATGGAAATCAAAATGACAGATCCACATGATAGTGACGCATTTATGGTCATAAATCCAACATCAATCGTATTGCCAGGTAAATTAGATAGGCTAACTGCAGCATTCAAAAATAATGATAATATTGATATGGTAATAGGGCAGCGAGCTTACAATTACCATGGTGAATGGAAATTGAAAAGTTCTGATGAGTTTATTAAAGACAATCGAATCGTTACATTAACGGAACAACCAGATTTGTTATCAATGATGTCTTTTGACGGAAAGTTATTCAGTGCTAAATTTGCTGAATTACAGTGTGACGAAACTTTAGCTAACACTTATAATCACGAAATACTTGTCAAAGCGATGCAAAAAGCTACGGATATACATTTAGTTTCACAGATGATTGTCGGAGATAACGATATAGATATACATGCTACAAGTAACAATGAGGATTTTAATAGATATATCACAGAAATTATGAAAATAAGACAACGAGTCATGGAAATGTTACTATTACCTGAACAAAGGCTATTATATAGTGATATGGCTGATCGTATTTTATTCAATAATTCATTAAAATATTATATGAATGAACACCCAGCAGTAACGCACACGACAATTCAACTCGTAAAAGACTATATTATGTCTATGCAGCATTCTGATTATGTATCACAAAATATGTTTGACATTATAAATACAGTTGAATTTATTGGTGAGAATTGGGATAGAGAAATATACGAATTGTGGCGACAAACATTAATTCAAGTGGGCATTAATAGGCCGACTTATAAAAGATTCTTGATACAACTTAAAGGGAGAAAGTTTGCACATCGAACAAAATCAATGTTAAAACGTTAACGTGTACATTGATGACCATAAACTGCATTCCTATGATGTGACAATATGAGGAGGATAACTTAATGAAACGTGTAATAACATATGGCACATATGACTTACTTCACTATGGTCATATCGAATTGCTTCGTCGTGCAAGAGAGATGGGCGATTATTTAATAGTAGCATTATCAACAGATGAATTTAATCAAATTAAACATAAAAAATCTTATTATGATTATGAACAACGAAAAATGATGCTTGAATCAATACGCTATGTCGATTTAGTCATTCCAGAAAAGGGCTGGGGACAAAAAGAAGACGATGTCGAAAAATTTGATGTAGATGTTTTTGTTATGGGACATGACTGGGAAGGTGAATTCGACTTCTTAAAGGATAAATGTGAAGTCATTTATTTAAAACGTACAGAAGGCATTTCGACGACTAAAATCAAACAAGAATTATATGGTAAAGATGCTAAATAAATTATATAGAACTATCGATACTAAACGATAAATTAACTTAGGTTATTATAAAATAAATATAAAACGGACAAGTTTCGCAGCTTTATAATGTGCAACTTGTCCGTTTTTAGTATATTTTATTTTATTTTTCTAAATAAACGATTGATTATCATATGAACAATTAGTGCTAATCCAGCGACTAGGCATGCACCACCAATGATAGTGAATAATGGATGTTCTGCCCACATACTTTTAGCAACAGTATTTGCCTTTTGAATAATTGGCTGATGAAATTCTACAGTTGGAGGTCCATAATCTTTATTAATAAATTCTCTTGGATAGTCCGCGTGTACTTTACCATCTTCGACTACAAGTTTATAATCTTTTTTACTAAAATCACTTGGTAAAACATCGTAGAGATCATTTTCAACATAATATTTCTTACCATTTATCCTTTGCTCACCTTTAGACAATATTTTTACATATTTATACTGATCAAATGAACGTTCCATTAATGCATTCCCCATCATATTACGTTGCTTCTCGCCACCAAGGTTTTTATAGTCTCCTGCACCCATGATAACTTGATTAATTCTAAATTTACCTCGTTTAGTAGTAATCGTATGGTTGTAATTTGCTGTATCACTTGATCCAGTTTTTAAACCATCTGTACCAGGCAAACTCATTTTTGCACCTTCCAATGAAAAGTTGAATGTGTAATACGTAACTGCATGCGTTGTTGGTGCTAACTGCTTTGTAAAGTCTAATATTTTAGGTGTCTCTTTAATCACGTGTAAATCTAAAATGGCAAAGTCTCTAGCGGTCGTTACAGTACGTTCTTGGTCTTTATACTTTGTTGGTGCAAATGTACGTAATCTTGAATTTTCAGCACCCGTTGGATTGACGAAATGTGTATTTTTCATTCCGATAGCTTTAGCTTTGTTATTCATTAAATCAACGAAATCGCTGGTGTTTTTTGATACCTTCTTAGCTAAAATTAATGCCGCGGCATTACTAGAATTAGATACTGTAATTTGTAATAGGTCTGCGATTGTCCATACTTGTCCAGGATATAGTTTCGTATTACTCAACTCAGGTAGTGTAGACATAATATATTCTTTGTTCGTCATTGTGACTGTGTCATCAAGTGAAAGCTGCCCCTTATTTACAGCTTCCAATGTTAAGTACATTGTCATTAATTTAGTCATAGACGCTGGATTCCACTTAGTATCGATATTGTATTGATACAGTAATTGTCCAGTTTGACTAACATTAACAGCACTCGTCGGTTCGTATGCAGCCGACAAACCTGCATAACCATATTGATTTGCTGCTTGTACAGGGGTTACGTCACTGTTAGCAGCTTGTGCATATGGTGTCATAATACTTAATGTTAAACATAAAATGATGATAATAGATATTAAATTTTTCATAAAGCGTTAATCTTCCCTTTTCCAATTCTTAAATATTCCCTAAAAGCAATGGTCATTCCTAATTACGGAAATCATTGCTAATTCACTTCACCTTAATTAAATTGTTGAAAATAAAGTTTTCTGCAGTTAATTTGAAAAATAATGCAAATATATTACGTGCGTAGCTAAAGGTGTTATAATGTTTGTACGAAGAGCAAACTTACTCAAAAGCGATTAATTTTCATGTTTTAATATAAAGACTTTGAGAAGTTATTACAAAAAATGCAATAGAAATATTCTATCATATAAATGTTATGAGCGGTATTTTGGGGCAATACTTTATTTGATTTTTAAAGTTTTGTTGGGAGAAAGTATATGATAGAAATGCATGTATCTATCTAAATGAATTAACTATAAATTTCAAACAGAAGAGGTAAAACTATGAAACGAGAAAATCCATTGTTTTTCTTATTTAAAAAACTATCATGGCCAGTGGGTCTTATCGTTGCAGCTATCACTATTTCATCACTAGGGAGCTTAAGTGGACTATTAGTGCCACTGTTTACTGGACGAATTGTAGATAAATTTTCCGTGAGCCATATCAATTGGAATCTAATCGCATTATTTGGTGGTATTTTTGTCATCAATGCTTTATTAAGCGGATTAGGTTTATATTTATTAAGTAAAATTGGTGAAAAAA
>NZ_KV830988.1:0-84282 GCF_001836945.1 Staphylococcus sp. HMSC062H10 | reverse complement strand
GTTTATATTTATTAAGTAAAATTGGTGAAAAAATTATTTATGCGATACGCTCAGTTTTATGGGAGCATATCATACAATTAAAAATGCCATTCTTTGATAAAAATGAAAGTGGTCAATTAATGAGTCGATTAACTGACGATACGAAAGTGATAAATGAATTTATTTCACAAAAGCTACCTAACTTATTACCATCAATCGTTACATTAGTTGGGTCACTAATCATGTTATTTATTTTAGATTGGAAAATGACATTATTAACATTTATAACGATACCGATATTTGTTTTAATTATGATTCCTCTAGGACGTATTATGCAAAAGATATCGACAAGTACACAATCTGAAATTGCAAACTTTAGTGGTTTGTTAGGGCGTGTCCTAACTGAAATGCGTCTTGTTAAAATATCAAATACAGAGCGACTTGAATTAGATAATGCACATAAAAATTTGAATGAAATATATAAATTAGGTTTAAAACAGGCTAAAATTGCGGCAGTTGTACAACCAATTTCAGGTATTGTTATGTTGCTAACAATTGCAATTATTTTAGGTTTTGGTGCATTAGAAATTGCGACTGGTGCAATCACTGCAGGTACATTAATTGCAATGATATTTTATGTTATTCAATTATCGATGCCTTTAATCAATCTTTCAACGTTAGTTACAGATTATAAAAAGGCAGTCGGTGCAAGTAGTAGAATATACGAAATCATGCAAGAACCTATTGAACCGACAGAAGCTCTTGAAGATTCTGAAAATGTATTAATTGATGACGGTGTGTTGTCATTTGAACATGTAGACTTTAAATATGATGTGAAGAAAATATTAGATGATGTGTCGTTCCAAATCCCACAAGGTCAAGTGAGTGCTTTTGTAGGTCCTTCTGGATCTGGTAAAAGTACGATATTTAATCTGATAGAACGTATGTATGAAATTGAGTCAGGTGATATTAAATATGGCCTTGAAAGTGTCTATGATATCCCGTTATCTAAGTGGCGACGCAAAATTGGATATGTTATGCAATCAAATTCGATGATGAGTGGTACAATTAGAGACAATATTTTATACGGAATTAATCGTCATGTTTCAGATGAAGAACTTATTAATTATGCTAAATTAGCGAACTGTCATGATTTTATCATGCAATTTGATGAAGGGTATGACACGCTTGTAGGTGAACGAGGATTGAAACTGTCTGGCGGTCAACGTCAACGTATTGATATTGCTAGAAGTTTTGTTAAAAATCCTGATATTTTGTTACTTGATGAAGCAACAGCTAATCTCGATAGTGAAAGTGAATTGAAAATTCAAGAAGCTTTAGAAACATTGATGGAAGGTAGAACAACGATTGTCATTGCGCATCGTTTGTCTACAATTAAAAAAGCCGGTCAAATTATATTCTTAGACAAAGGACAGGTAACAGGTAAAGGTACGCATTCAGAACTGATGGCATCACATGCGAAGTATAAAAACTTTGTAGTGTCTCAAAAATTAACAGATTAATTTTATATATATAAGTAAGCTTGGAGCAAATACAGATATACCATCGAGAAAATTTAAGTGTGGCACATTGATGGATATAGATGTTAATAAAATGCTTCAAGCTTTTGTCTATTTTAAATCATGTGAGAAGTTACGACATAATAATTCTTAAATTAATGAAATCGATATTTTAAGAAAAAAATGCTCATGGTATAATACAAGTTATAAGCAAACATACATATATTAAATACTGTAGCCACGAGTCATAATTCTTCATATTTTACATAGCAATTTAACTGATTTTAGAGTCCACGGTACAGAAGTTTGATATTTCAATGTTTCTAAATTTTTAAAAAATTAAATCATAGGTGGGTGCCAAATGTTTTTATTAATCAACATTATTGGTCTAATTGTATTTCTTGGTATTGCGGTATTATTTTCAAGAGATCGCAAAAATATCCAATGGCAATCAATTGGGATCTTAGTTGTTTTAAACCTGTTTTTAGCATGGTTCTTTATTTATTTTGATTGGGGTCAAAAAGCAGTAAGAGGAGCAGCCAATGGTATCGCTTGGGTAGTTCAGTCAGCGCATGCTGGTACAGGTTTTGCATTTGCAAGTTTGACAAATGTTAAAATGATGGATATGGCTGTTGCAGCCTTATTCCCAATTTTATTAATAGTGCCATTATTTGATATCTTAATGTACTTTAATATTTTACCGAAAATTATTGGAGGTATTGGTTGGTTACTAGCTAAAGTAACAAGACAACCTAAATTCGAGTCATTCTTTGGGATAGAAATGATGTTTTTAGGAAATACTGAAGCATTAGCCGTATCAAGTGAGCAACTAAAACGTATGAATGAAATGCGTGTATTAACAATCGCAATGATGTCAATGAGCTCTGTATCGGGAGCTATTGTAGGTGCGTATGTACAAATGGTACCAGGAGAACTGGTACTAACGGCAATTCCACTAAATATCGTTAACGCGATTATTGTGTCATGCTTGTTGAATCCAGTAAGTGTTGAAGAGAAAGAAGATATTATTTACAGTCTTAAAAACAATGAAGTTGAACGTCAACCATTCTTCTCATTCCTTGGAGATTCTGTATTAGCAGCAGGTAAATTAGTATTAATCATCATCGCATTTGTTATTAGTTTTGTAGCATTAGCTGATCTATTTGATCGTTTTATCAATTTGATTACAGGATTGATAGCAGGATGGATGGGCATAAAAGGTAGTTTCGGTTTAAACCAAATTTTAGGTGTGTTTATGTATCCGTTTGCGCTATTACTCGGTTTACCTTATGATGAAGCGTGGTTGGTAGCACAACAAATGGCTAAGAAAATTGTTACAAACGAATTTGTTGTTATGGGTGAAATTTCTAAAGATATCGCATCTTATACACCACACCATCGTGCGGTTATTACAACATTCTTAATTTCATTTGCAAACTTCTCAACGATTGGTATGATTATCGGTACATTGAAAGGAATTGTTGATAAAAAGACATCAGACTTTGTATCTAAATATGTGCCTATGATGCTATTATCAGGTATCCTAGTTTCATTATTAACAGCAGCTTTCGTTGGTTTATTTGCATGGTAATATGTCGAAGAGTGACTACGATAATACATTTTAACTAAAAAAGATGTCCAGGCATGTCGTCTATTGATATAGGTGAGATGCTTGGACTTTTTTATTATTGATATAAAGATATTTAAATATTTTTAAAGTTACCGAAATTGATGCAATATAAAAACCAAGTGCACATGGTAATACACTTGGCTTTTATGGGAAATGAATATTATTGTACATATGACAGTAAGGACTAGGTACAGTCATAGTACTTCGAGCAAAATTTGTTTTGTTATTATAAACAACACAAAGGAGATAACTTCTCTATTGAAGAAGTTAAAAACATTATAGCAGACAATGAAATGAAAGTAAATTAAAAATTCAGAATATTTTTAATTATTATATTGTGAGTGATATTTATTAGGGAAAGCTATTCTTCATATAAATTAGTTAAATAGTAAATCTTTGTTAGGACTATTTCCATAGAGTTGTGACAGTATTTTTGTTGTGCTACTATTTTTATAGTCTAATAAATATATAAAGGGGATGGTTTCGTGAATAAAACGGTTAAAGATTTAATACTAGTTGTCTTAGGTTCATTTATCTTTGCTGCAGGTGTAAATGCATTTATTATTTCTGGTAACTTAGGTGAAGGCGGGGTTACAGGTTTAGCAATTATTTTATATTATGCGTTTCATATTTCACCAGCCATCACTAACTTCTTGGTCAACGCAGTATTGATTGTCATAGGTTATAAATTTTTGAGTAAGAGAAGTATGTACTTAACTATTCTTGTAACAATTCTTATTTCAATATTTTTGAGTTTAACAGAATCATGGCAAGTAGAAACTGGAAACAGCATTGTGAATGCCATTTTTGGTGGTGTAAGCGTTGGACTAGGAATCGGAGTAATTATTCTTGCAGGCGGTACAACAGCAGGTACAACAATTTTAGCGAGAATTGCAACGAAATACCTCGATGTAAGCACGCCATATGCTTTGCTTTTCTTCGATATGATCGTTGTTGCAATTTCACTTACAGTTATTCCACTTGATAAAGTTTTAGTAACAGTAATATCACTTTATATAGGAACAAAAGTGATGGAATATGTCATAGAAGGTTTAAACACTAAAAAAGCTATGACGATTATCTCAACTAATCCCGACAAACTTGCCAAAGCAATAGACGAGCAAATTGGAAGAGGTTTAACCATTTTAAACGGACATGGCTATTATACACGTGAAGAAAAAGATGTCTTATACGTTGTTATTTCTAAAACACAAGTTTCAAAAGCAAAGCGATTAATTAAACAAATCGATAAAGATGCATTCCTCGTAATTCATGATGTAAGAGATGTCTATGGTAATGGTTTTCTTGCAGATGAATAAATAAATGGTAAGAGCACACACATACTTAAATAGAAGTCCACGGACAAGTTTTTGAATTATGAAGACTTATCTGTGGACGTTTTTTATTTTATAAAAGTAATATACAAGACATGACAAATCGAACTATCCAATTTAAAAAGTAATGTTAGTCAATAAGATTGAAAAATGTTATAATGATGTTCATGATAATCATTATCAATTGGGATGCCTTTGAAAATTGATAATTTAAAAATAGAAATTATTTTTTATAAACAGAAAGAATTTTATTGAAAGTAGGGAAATTATGAATCGTTTGCATGGACAACAAGTTAAAATTGGTTACGGGGATAACACGATTATAAATAAATTAGATGTTGAAATACCAGATGGCAAAGTGACGTCAATCATTGGTCCTAACGGCTGCGGGAAATCTACTTTGCTAAAGGCATTGTCACGTTTATTGGCAGTTAAAGAAGGCGAAGTATTTTTAGATGGTGAAAATATTCATACACAATCTACAAAAGAGATTGCAAAAAAAATAGCTATTTTACCTCAATCACCTGAAGTAGCAGATGGCTTAACTGTTGGAGAATTAGTTTCATATGGTCGTTTTCCACATCAAAAAGGATTTGGTAGATTAACTGCTGAGGATAAGAAAGAAATTGATTGGGCAATGGAAGTTACAGGAACTGATACATTCCGACACCGTTCAATCAATGATTTAAGTGGTGGTCAAAGACAACGTGTTTGGATTGCAATGGCATTAGCACAAAGAGCTGATATTATCTTTTTAGACGAACCAACCACATATTTAGATATCTGTCATCAATTAGAAATACTAGAATTAGTTCAGAAGCTAAATCAGGAACAAGGTTGTACAATTGTCATGGTTCTTCATGATATCAACCAAGCGATTCGTTTCTCAGATCATCTTATTGCGATGAAAGAAGGCGATATCATCGCTACAGGTTCAACAGAAGACGTATTAACACAGGAAATATTAGAAAAAGTTTTTAATATTGATGTTGTTTTAAGTAAAGATCCTAAAACTGGAAAACCTTTACTGGTAACTTATGACTTATGTCGCAGGGCTTATTCTTAATTAAGTAAGTTAATATGATAAAAAGGACAATTAACATGACAAATAGAGAGAATCCAACGCCATTGAAGTTTTTATCCTATATTATAGGTTTAAGTATGATACTACTAATCACACTATTTATTTCTACATTAATAGGTGACGCCAAAATTCAAGCCTCTACAATTATAGAGGCTATTTTTAATTATAATCCTAGCAATCAACAGCAAAACATCATCAATGAGATTAGGATTCCGAGAAATATAGCAGCAGTAATTGTGGGTATGGCGCTTGCAGTTTCTGGTGCGATTATACAAGGTGTCACTCGTAATGGTCTTGCTGATCCGGCGCTCATAGGTTTAAATTCAGGTGCTTCATTTGCTTTAGCATTAACATATGCAGTTTTACCAAACACTTCATTTTTAATATTGATGTTTGCTGGATTTTTAGGTGCTATTCTAGGAGGTGCTATTGTATTAATGATAGGCCGATCTAGGCGTGATGGATTTAATCCGATGCGTATTATTTTAGCGGGTGCAGCAGTAAGTGCTATGTTAACAGCGCTAAGTCAAGGTATTGCATTAGCTTTTAGACTAAATCAAACAGTAACATTTTGGACTGCTGGAGGCGTTTCAGGCACAACCTGGTCACACCTTAAGTGGGCAATTCCATTAATTGGTATTGCGTTATTCATTATATTAACAATTAGTAAACAACTTACCATTTTAAATCTTGGTGAATCATTAGCTAAAGGTTTAGGTCAAAATGTAACAATGATCAGAGGCATATGTTTAATTATTGCTATGATTCTAGCAGGTATAGCAGTTGCTATCGCTGGACAAGTTGCATTTGTAGGTTTGATGGTACCTCATATAGCAAGATTTTTAATTGGAACTGATTATGCTAAAATTCTACCATTAACAGCCTTGTTAGGTGGGATACTCGTGCTTGTTGCCGATGTGATAGCACGATATTTAGGAGAAGCGCCTGTTGGCGCAATCATTTCATTTATCGGTGTTCCTTACTTTTTATATTTAGTTAAAAAAGGAGGACGCTCAATATGATTAGTTCAAATAATAAACGCAGACAATTGATAGCACTGGCTGTTTTTAGCATTCTACTATTTCTAGGTTGTACTTGGAGTATTACCTCAGGTGAATACAACATACCTGTAGAAAGATTTTTCAAAACTTTAATTGGACAAGGTGATGCCATTGATGAGTTAATCTTATTAGATTTCAGGTTACCTCGGATGATGATTACTATTTTGGCTGGCGCAGCGCTTAGTATTAGTGGTGCAATAGTGCAAAGTGTCACGAAAAATCCAATAGCTGAACCAGGTATATTAGGTATTAACGCAGGCGGCGGATTTGCAATCGCATTATTTATTTCAGTTGGTAAAATTAATGCTGACAACTTTGTTTATGTACTGCCGTTAATAAGTATACTAGGTGGTATCACCGCTGCATTGATTATTTTTATTTTCAGTTTTAATAAAAATGAAGGTGTTACACCTGCGAGTATGGTATTAATAGGTGTAGGTTTACAAACAGCATTATATGGTGGCTCAATTACAATTATGTCAAAATTTGATGATAAGCAATCTGATTTCATCGCTGCTTGGTTTGCAGGTAATATTTGGGGTGACGAATGGCCATTTGTCATTGCATTTTTACCGTGGGTGTTGATTATTATTCCTTACTTACTATTTAAATCGAATACACTAAATATTATTCATACGGGTGATAATATTGCACGAGGTCTAGGTGTAAGGTTAAGCAGAGAACGTTTAATATTATTCTTTATCGCAGTGATGTTATCATCTGCTGCTGTAGCAGTAGCAGGTTCAATTTCGTTTATCGGATTAATGGGCCCGCATATTGCCAAACGTATCGTTGGACCACGTCACCAGTTGTTTTTACCAATTGCCATTTTAGTAGGGGCATGTTTACTTGTTATAGCTGATACAATTGGCAAAATTGTATTGCAACCGGGTGGTGTTCCAGCAGGTATTGTCGTAGCAATTATTGGTGCACCGTATTTCTTATATTTAATGTACAAAACGAAAAACGTATAGCGTCAAAGGACACAACTTATTGCTATGAAAAGCACTTTATTATAAGGCTTTTCATAGCATTTTTTATTTAATGAGTCACTCAAGACTATTTACATTTTCAATAATGAACCATTAAGTTATCAAGACTGTCTTATCATAAATATATTTGATAACGGTATCAGGTTAACCCTTTATGATAGCGCATTCATTTATTCTGTTTTATACTATGACTGATAATACCAAGGAGGTACAACATGATGAAAAAGTTAATCAATAAAAAAGAAACATTTTTAACTGATATGCTTGATGGATTGTTAATTGCGCACCCAGAGTTAGATCTGATTGCTAATACAGTTATTGTAAAAAAAGATAAGAAAGAACATGGTGTAGCAATAGTCTCTGGAGGTGGAAGCGGACATGAACCTGCGCATGCCGGTTTTGTTGCAGAAGGTATGCTAGATGCAGCGGTTTGTGGCGAGGTATTTACTTCACCTACACCAGATAAAATATTAGAAGCTATTAAAGCAGTAGATACTGGTGATGGTGTATTACTAGTTGTGAAAAACTATGCAGGTGACGTGATGAATTTTGAAATGGCACAAGAGCTTGCAGAAATGGAAGGTATAAATGTTGAAACAGTTATTGTTCGTGACGACATTGCTGTGACAAATGAAGCACAACGTCGTGGTGTTGCAGGAACGGTGTTTGTTCATAAGCTTGCCGGTTATCTTGCTGAAAAAGGTTATTCATTAACAGAGATTAAATCGCGTGTAGAAGCGTTGTTACCTGAAATTAAAAGTATTGGTATGGCAATTGAGCCACCGCTTGTTCCAACTACTGGAAAATATGGCTTTGATATTGAAGACGACAAAATGGAAATCGGTATTGGTATACATGGTGAAAAAGGTATTCATAGAGAAGAAGTAAAGGATATTGATCATATAGTTGGAACATTGTTAGACGAATTGTATAAAGAAGTTACTGCCAATGATGTCATATTAATGGTAAATGGTATGGGTGGTACGCCGTTATCTGAATTAAATATCGTAACTAAATATATTCAACAAAATTTGGCTGCAAGAGCGGTTAATGTTGCTAAATGGTTTGTTGGTGATTATATGACATCTTTAGACATGCAAGGTTTTTCTATAACTATCGTGCCTAATAAACCAGAATATCTGGAAGCATTTTTAGCACCAACAACAAGTCAATACTTTAAATAAGCAGTGAATATGAATAAATATACATTTATGAGGTGGCACAAATGAAAGTGAATGATATGAAAGCACGTTTATTAAATTTAGAAGAAACGTTTAAAAAACATGAATCTGAATTAACTGAATTAGATCGAGCTATTGGTGATGGTGACCACGGGGTTAACATGGTTCGTGGGTTTAGTAGTCTTAAAGACAAACTTGATGATAGCTCAATGCAATCATTGTTCAAATCGACTGGTATGGCATTGATGTCAAATGTTGGCGGTGCATCAGGACCACTGTATGGCTTTAGCTTTGTTAAAATGTCTGCAGTTACTAAAGATGATATGGATAATCAAGATTTCATTACACTAATTCAAGCATTTGCCGAAGCGGTTGAATCACGTGGGAAAGTTACTTTAAATGAAAAGACAATGTATGATGTAGTAGCACGAGCAGCAGAGAAGCTTAAAAATGGTGAAACTTTAACATTTAATGATTTACAGCAATTAGCAGATAATACAAAAGATATGGTAGCAACGAAAGGTAGAGCTGCATATTTTGGAGAAGAATCAAAAGGTTATATAGATCCAGGTGCTCAAAGTATGGTTTATATTTTAAACGCTTTGATTGGAGATGAAGATAATGCCTAAAATTATACTTGTTAGCCACAGTAAAGAAATTGCAAGTGGTACAAAATCTTTGTTAAAGCAAATGGCTGGTGACGTTGATATTATACCAATCGGGGGATTACCAGATGGTTCAATTGGAACTTCATTTGATATCATCCAAGAAGTTTTGACTAAATTAGAGGATGATGCATTGTGTTTTTACGATATTGGATCTTCAGAAATGAATGTAGATATGGCAATTGAAATGTATGAAGGTAATCATCGTGTGTTAAAAGTTGATGCACCAATTGTTGAAGGCAGTTTTATCGCAGCAGTAAAGCTGTCAATCGGCGGTTCAATTGATGATGCATTAGCAGAAATCAAACAATCATTTTAGTTAAAATTTACTAATAATGAAAAATGTAAACCTTTTTCAAATGAAACTTTATAAAAAATATGATAGTATATATGTAAATGTTTAATAAAATCTGGAGAAATAGGAGGACATTGCCATGCAACACCTTATAAAAAAACATGTATTGAATGGCGAGTTTGATTTAGTACGACAATTGATGTCCGAAACAGATTTTATGGAATTTGAAGAAGCATATATTTCAAGTGCGCATGAAGTAGAAAGTATGATGTTTTATACATGTATTTTAGATATGATTAAGTACGAAGAATCATCTGAAATGCATGACTTAGCATTTTTATTGCTTGTGTATCCACTAAGTGAATATGAAGGTGCTTTGGATTCTGCTTATTATCATGCAGACGCTTCCATAAAACTTACTGACGGCAAAGAAGTTAAAAGTTTGTTACAAATGTTATTATTGCATGCGATACCAACACCTGTTATTTCAGATAAGAAGGCTTTTGATATCGCCAAGCAAATTTTAAAATTAGATCCTAATAATAATGTTGCTCGTAACGTCTTAAAAGACACTGCCAAACGTATGGACAACGTTGTTGTTGATATAAATGAATTACACCAACGTAATGCACGTTAATTTCATTTCAATTATATTAGCTTAATAATAGTTTTAACATTTGGTTGGGTTGGGACATATGTTCCAGCCTTTTTTAATACTTAAAAACTATCGAAGTAAACTTGTATGCACAAATGGTTTTTATACAAGATTTTATAAATTTATACATTTTAATTTAGAACATGCGATAGATGGTTTAAACCTTGTTAACTGAGAGATTTTGATATGTATTCTTCGAAATTCAACTAAATATACGAAATTCAAGAAGCACAATAATTAATCATTTTTCCTATATAAAAGTTCGTATGACTGCATTATAAAAGCATGAATTTATAATTTTTTTAAATGTCATTGAACGTGATAATGTGAATGGATTGAGCAATTTTGAAAAAGTGAAAAATAACCTATGCGACTTGCAATTAATTTTCAGTACGTTATAATGCACACTGTGCAAAATTAAGGAGGTCTATTATTCACATGATGATGAATAAAGAAGCAACAAAAATTGGATTTGCCTACGTCGGCATTGTAGTGGGCGCAGGATTTTCAACAGGACAAGAAGTTATGCAATTTTTCACTAAATATGGCTTGTGGGCTTATTTAGGTGTGATTATATCTGGTTTTATTTTAGCTTTTATTGGGCGCCAAGTAGCAAAAATTGGTACTGCCTTTGAAGCGACAAACCATGAATCAACATTACAATACGTATTCGGTGAAAAGTTTAGTAAAGTCTTTGATTATATTTTAATCTTCTTCTTATTTGGTATAGCTGTAACCATGATAGCTGGTGCAGGCGCAACATTTGAAGAAAGTTATAACATACCTACATGGCTAGGTGCATTAATTATGACATTAGCAATTTATGTAACATTGCTATTAGACTTTAATAAAATAGTACGTGCCCTTGGTGTCGTTACACCATTTTTAATTGTTTTAGTTGTATTAATCGCTGGCGTTTATTTATTTAAAGGTCATGTTTCATTAGCAGAAGTTAACCAAGTAGTGCCTGAAGCAAGTATCTGGAAGGGAATCTGGTTTGGTACAATATATGGTGGATTAGCTTTTTCTGTAGGTTTTAGTACCATCGTAGCAATCGGTGGGGATACTGAAAAACGTACAGTGTCAGGTGCAGGCGCGATGTATGGTGGTATTATCTATACTGTATTACTAGCATTGATCAACTTTGCTTTACAAAGTGAATATCCTACAATTAAAAATGCATCAATTCCAACATTAACATTAGCCAATAATATTCATCCGTTAATAGCAACCGTGTTATCTGTTATTATGCTGGCGGTTATGTATAATACTATTCTAGGACTAATGTATTCATTTGCAGCACGTTTTACAGAACCATACAGTAAAAATTATCATATCTTTATTATTATAATGATGGTGGCAGGTTATTTATTAAGTTTCGTAGGATTTGCTGAATTAATTAATAAGTTATATACAATTATGGGATATGTAGGCTTATTTATTGTAGTAGCTGTAATTATTAAATATTTCAAACGTAAAAATGCGGATAAAAAACATATTGCTTAATATCATATGATGGATATCCGAAACTTTACAATTGAATCACTTTGTTTTAATCTTAAAAGCAATTCGTCTCTACTCTTATCGGGCGAATTGCTTTTTATATTTATTCAGTCTATTAATATGAGCGTCTAACAAATAGAGAGGTACGATGTAATGAATAAAGATAATAAATGGACGATGATAACTGCGTTTTTTATAGCTGTAATCAGTGTATTGTTAGCATTTCATCTGAAACAACATTATGACCAAATTACAAATGAGAAACATGCTAATAAAGACAAAATTAATATAAAAAATAAAAATGTGCGCATTTATCAAAACCTTACATACAATAGAGTTTTCCCTAACAGTAAATTAGATATTATTACACCTGTTGATATGTCTTCTAATGCCAAACTGCCAGTTATTTTTTGGATGCACGGTGGTGGTTATATTGCGGGTGATAAGCAGTATAAAAACCCATTATTGGCGAAAATTGCTGAACAAGGGTACATTGTTGTGAATGTAAATTATGCATTGGCGCCACAATATAAATATCCCACACCATTAATTCAAATGAATCAAGCGACTCAATTCATTAAAGAAAATAAAATGAATTTACCTATTGATTTTAATCAAGTAATTATTGGCGGTGATTCTGCAGGTGCTCAATTAGCAAGCCAATTTACTGCAATACAGACAAACAATCTATTAAGAGAAGCCATGAAATTTGATCAGTCATTCAAACCATCGCAAATTAAAGGTGCTATACTATTTGGTGGTTTTTATAATATGCAAACAGTTAGAGAAACTGAGTTTCCAAGAATACAGTTATTTATGAAAAGTTATACTGGCGAAGAAGATTGGGAAAAGAGCTTTAAAAATATTTCACAAATGTCGACAGTAAAACAATCGACAAAAAATTATCCACCAACATTTTTATCTGTTGGAGATAGTGATCCATTCGAAAGTCAAAATATAGAATTCAGTAAGAAATTACAAGAATTGAATGTACCAGTAGATACTTTGTTTTATGATGGTACGCATCATTTGCATCATCAGTATCAATTTCACCTTAATAAACCTGAATCGATAGATAATATCAAAAAAGTGTTACTTTTCTTAAGTCGTAATACATCTTCTAGTGGTATTCAAACTGAAGAGAAACCACAAATAGAAAATCCGAGTAATGAATTACCGTTAAATCCATTAAACTAATGATAAACAGTAGTAATTTATTACTTAAGCAACATTTAAGATCTTCAAATTGAAAACGAATAATTTAAAACATGTGGGGCTAATGTGTAAGTATCTGAGATATAATAAATAGTTAGCAGTCCTTTATCATTTCTGTCCCACTCTATTATAATGTGACATTTATTTTGCTTACCAATTTGTTTTGGAACTGAAAATAACTTTTTACAACTAAATAGTCGAAAAACTGTGTGTACATGATATAATAAATTTATAAATTGTAAAGAATTCAAAAGAAAAATTAAAATATAGATTGAGCACGAAGTGATTTGAAATAAGGTTGTGAAAGGGAATGACAAGGTCTGCATTAAAACCATTTAAAAATAAACGCGTTATGGTTACTGGACGTATACAACGTGTTTTGTTTAAAAATTATTTAGATAGACATAGCACATTTAAGCCGAATGTAAGGATATTATTAAAAGATGTATTTGTTTCAGGTGTATCAATAGATCATTTATGGTTATATGAGACAAATAAATACTATGCATTGGCAATGGAACTTATTCATCAACGAGTAAAATTTAGTGCGAATGTTGTACCGTATTACAAAATAAATAGAAATAATAATTTATTCGTACAAGATTATGGAATTAAGCGTAAAGGTAGGTTAATTACTGAAGAAGCTTATAATCAAAACAATCAGTATCAGGATAAAATATATGAAAAATTACCGGATATAGATTTTAGACTCGAAGATTTTTATAGTAAGGAAAACTAAAAAACATATATATAAAGCACCACTAATCGTAGTTGATAGTTAATCAATTACACATTAGTGGTGTTTTATTTTGAATTTAAATTTGATAAATGAATAAGAGTATACGCATTCATTTAAGATTAGATGACATTGATAAGTATGAGTAATGTATTAGGTAACCATTAAATTCGTTGTTATACGATTCTAATACAAGATTATGATAAAATAGCTTTAATTAAGAATTTTAGCCATCATATAGTCATCATAATATTTACCATCGATAAATAACTTATCTTTTAAAACGCCTTCGATTTGAAAATCGGCACTTTTAAAAAGCTCGAGGGCAGGTTGGTTATTGAGTGGTACATTTGCTTCAATTCGGTGTATTTGATTGTTTAAACACCAAGCCATAATGGCATCAAGAAGTGCTTGGCCAATTCCACGATGTTGATATAATTTCTTTACACCTAAATCAATTTTAGCAACATGTTTAATGCGTTGAAATGGTGTCGTATTAACAAAGGCAAAGCCAACGAGTTGTTCATCACTTTCAGCAACAAAGATGACTTTATGTGGAGAAGTGATATATTCTTCTAATTGTTTACTAGCCGATGTGACGCTAGGATCATATTCTCCTGGTGTGTAGAACATATACGGAGATTCGTCGTATATTTTCGCTAACATTGAAATGAAATTTTCTACATCTTTGATACTAACTCTACGTATAATATGGGCCATAAAAAGCCTCCAGTATTTTGAAATTTTAAAACATTTGCTACTATTATAATATATATTTAACCAAAAGGTAGAGTAATATGTTTTTTGGTTACAGTTTAAAGGAGTATTTTAGATGAAACCTAAAGTTTTATTAGCAGGTGGAACAGGGTATATTGGTAAGTATTTAAGTGAAGTGATTGAAAATGATGCTGAACTTTTTGCTATATCAAAATATCCAGACAATAAAAAAACAGATGATGTTGAAATGACTTGGATTCAGTGTGATATATTTCATTACGAACAGGTTGTTGCCGCAATGAATCAAATAGATATTGCTGTATTCTTTATCGATCCAACAAAGAATTCTGCCAAAATAACACAATCATCAGCAAGAGATTTAACATTAATCGCAGCAGATAATTTTGGTCGAGCAGCGGCTATCAATCAAGTAAAAAAAGTAATCTACATACCTGGGAGTCGTTATGATAATGAAACAATTGAACGCCTAGGTGCATATGGTACAACTGTAGAAACAACAAATTTAGTTTTTAAACGTTCTTTAGTTAATGTAGAATTACAAGTTTCAAAGTATGATGATGTTAGATTAACGATGAAGGTAGTTTTACCAAAGGGATGGACATTAAAGAACGTTGTAAACCATTTTATTGCATGGATGGGTTACACTAAAGGAACTTTTGTGAAAACAGAAAAATCACATGATCAATTTAAGATATATATTAAGAATAAGGTGCGACCACTCGCAGTATTTAAAATAGTAGAAACAGCTGATGGAATAATAACTTTAATATTATTGAGTGGAAGTTTAGTGAAAAAATATACAGTTAATCAAGGGAAGTTAGAATTTAGATTAATCAAAGAGTCGGCAGTCGTTTATATACATCTATACGATTATATCCCTCGATTATTTTGGCCGATTTATTACTTTATACAAGCACCAATGCAAAAAATGATGATTCATGGCTTTGAAGTTGACTGCCGGATTAAAGATTTTCAAAGTCGATTAAAATCAGGAGAAAATATGAAATATACTAAATGATATTGGGTGATATGGATGCAAATACTACTAGTAGAAGATGACAATACTTTGTTTCAAGAATTGAAAAAAGAATTAGAACAATGGGATTTTAATGTTGCTGGTATTGAAGATTTCGGCAAAGTAATGGATACATTTGAAAGTTTTAATCCTGAAATTGTTATATTGGATGTTCAATTACCTAAATATGATGGGTTTTATTGGTGCAGAAAAATGAGAGAAGTTTCCAACGTACCAATATTATTTTTATCATCTCGTGATAATCCAATGGATCAAGTGATGAGTATGGAACTTGGCGCAGATGATTATATGCAAAAGCCTTTTTATACAAATGTATTAATTGCTAAATTACAAGCGATTTATCGCCGAGTGTATGAATTTACTGCTGAAGAAAAACGTACATTGACTTGGCAAGATGCTGTCGTTGATCTATCAAAAGATAGTATACAAAAAGGTGATCAGACGATTTTTCTATCCAAAACAGAAATGATTATATTAGAAATTCTTATTACTAAAAAAAATCAAATCGTTTCTAGAGATACAATTATTACTGCGCTATGGGATGATGAAGCATTTGTCAGTGATAACACATTAACAGTTAATGTGAACCGATTACGTAAGAAACTATCTGAAATAGGGATGGACAGCGCAGTTGAAACAAAAGTAGGAAAAGGATATATGGCACATGAATAATTTGAAATGGGTAGTTTATTTTCTGAAATCAAGAAAGAATTGGATATTTTGGATACTGTTTTTAAATATTCTTATGTTAGGCATTAGTCTTATTGACTATGACTTTCCAATCGATAGTTTGTTTTATATTGTTTCTTTAAATTTAAGCTTAACACTGATTTTTCTTATATTGACTTTTTTTAAAGAAGTAAAATTATATAGACATTTTGAAAAAGATAAAGAAATCGAAGAAATTAAGCATAAAGATTTAGCGGAAACGCCATTTCAACGTCATACAGTTGATTATTTATATCGTCAAATTTTAGCGCATAAAGATAAAGTGGTCGACCAACAGTTGCAATTAAACATGCATGAACAAACCATCACAGAATTTGTGCACGACATCAAAACACCAGTGACTGCTATGAAATTGTTAATTGACCAAGAAGAGAATCAAGAAAGAAAACAAGCGCTATTATTTGAATGGTCACGTATTAACTCAATGTTAGATACGCAATTGTATATTACGAGATTAGAGTCGCAACGTAAAGATATGTTTTTTGATTATGTCTCGTTGAAGCACATGGTTATTGATGAAATTCAATTAACAAGGCATATAAGTCAAGTTAAAGGTATCGGATTCGATATTGATTTTAAAGTGGATAATCATGTGTACACGGATATAAAATGGTGTCGTATGATTATTAGACAGATTTTATCAAATGCTTTGAAATATAGTGAGAATTATAATGTTGATATTTCAACGGAATTAATTGATCAACATGTTGCGTTAATCATCAAGGATCACGGAAGAGGTATTAGTAAAAAAGATATGCCTCGAATATTTGAACGTGGGTTTACGTCAACGGCTAACAGAAATGAAACGACATCATCCGGCATGGGTCTATACTTAGTGGATAGTGTGAAAGATCAATTAGGAATACAATTACAAGTCACTTCGACTATTGGAAAAGGAACAACGGTTAAATTGATCTTCCCATTACAAAATGAAATTGTTGAGCGCATGTCAGAAGTGACAAATCTGTCATTTTAAACATGCGTTTTGTTACTTAGAATTGATACATCATGACCACTTCAACGATATAATCAAATAGATGTTAATTAAATACAAAATTGAAGGTAAGCGTGCCAAATTGAATATAAAGGAAATGAAGTTAAGATAAATATAGGAGTGTTAAAGTGACAATATTAGAAGTAAAACAATTAACAAAAATATATGGCAATAAGAAAATGGCACAAGAAGTTCTGCGAGATATCAATATGTCTGTTGAAGAAGGTGAATTTATTGCCATTATGGGACCTTCAGGATCTGGTAAAACGACCTTATTAAATGTTTTGAGTTCAATTGATTATATTTCGCAAGGTTCTATCACACTAAAAGGACACAAACTTGAAAAGCTATCAAACAAAGCATTATCTGATATTCGAAAGCATGATATTGGTTTTATTTTTCAAGAATATAATTTACTTCATACATTAACTGTTAAAGAAAATATCATGTTACCATTAACGGTTCAGAAATTAGATAAGGACACAATGTTAGATCGTTATGAAAAAGTGGCAGAAGCATTAAATATATTAGACATCAGTGATAAATATCCATCCGAATTGTCTGGTGGTCAAAGACAACGAACATCAGCTGCCAGAGCATTTATAACATTGCCTTCTATAATATTTGCCGATGAACCTACAGGTGCACTCGATTCGAAAAGTACACAAGATTTATTAAAGCGATTAATGAAAATGAATGAAGAGATTAAGACGACAATTATTATGGTGACACATGATCCGGTTGCAGCTAGCTATGCAAATCGAGTAGTGATGCTTAAAGATGGGCAAATATTCACGGAGTTATATCAAGGTGATGATGACAAACATACTTTCTTTAAAGAAATCATACGTGTACAAAGTGTTTTAGGTGGCATTAATTATGAGTTTTAATGAGATTATATTTAAAAATTTCCGCCAAAATTTATCACATTATGCCATTTATCTTTTTTCGCTAATTACAAGTGTAGTTTTGTTTTTTAGCTTCGTAGCACTAAAATATACGCATAGCATTAACATAACTGAGACATATCCCATTATTAAAGAAGGATCGCAAGTAGGTAGTTACTTTCTATTTTTTATCATTGTTGCCTTTTTGCTATATGCCAATGTACTATTTCTTAAACGTCGTAGTTCTGAACTTGCATTATATCAAACATTAGGTTTATCCAAATTCAACATTATATATATATTGATGTTTGAACAATTATTAATATTTTCAATAACAGCTATATTGGGCATTACGATTGGTATCTTTGGTTCTAAAATTTTATTAATGATAGTGTTTACTTTATTAGGTATCAAAGAAAAGGTTCCAATTATTTTCAGCTTTAGAGCAGTTTTTGAGACGCTATTATTAATTGGCGTTGCTTATTTCCTAACTGCAGCTCAAAATCTTATCTTAGTATTGAAACAATCTATTTCAGAACTATCAAAGCATAATCAGGCTAAGCAAATGAATCATAATAAAATTACATTTGAAGAAGTTATACTAGGAATTCTAGGTATTATTTTAATCATCAGTGGGTATTACTACTCTTTACGCATTGTACATTACTATGATGCAATTGGCGTCCTTATGTTTATATTGTTTGCGACAGTAATTGGGGCGTATTTATTTTTTAAAAGTTCAGTATCCCTGGTATTTAAAATTATTAAAAGGTTTAAAAAAGGTGTAATAAGTGTAAATGATGTCATGTTTTCTTCATCTATTATGTATCGTATTCAGAAAAATGCATTTTCACTTACTGTTATGGCAATTATTTCAGCTATTACTTTATCAGTACTTTGTTTTGCTGCTATCAGTAGAGCAACTTTATCAAGTGAAATTAAGTACACGTCACCTCATGATGTTACGATTAAAGATCAACAGAAGGCGAATCAGTTAGCAAGTGAATTGAACAACCAAAAAATTCCTCATTTTTATAATTATAAAGAAGTGATTCATACAAAACTTTATAAGGATGACTTATTTGATATAAAAGCAAAAGAACCATATAACGTAACAATTACTAGTGACAAATATATTCCTAATACGGATTTGAAACGTGGTCAGGCTGATTTATTTGTGGCGGAAGGTGCTATTAAAGATTTAGTGAAGCATAAGAAACATGGTAAGGCAGTGATAGGAACGAAAAAACACCATGTTGATATTAAATTGCGTAAAGATATCAATAAAATTTACTTTATGACTGATGTTGACTTAGGTGGACCGACGTTTGTGTTAAACGATCAAGATTATCAAGAGATAAGAAAGTATACTAAGCCAAAACACATTGTTTCTCAATTTGGATTTGATTTAAAACATAAAAAAGATATGTTAGCATTGGAAAAAGCAACAAATAAAGTTGACAAATCTATTGAAACAAGAAGTGAAGCCATAAGTTCGATATCGAGTTTAACGGGCATATTGTTATTTGTAACCTCATTTTTAGGAATTAGTTTCCTAATTGCCGTATGTTGTATCATATACATTAAACAAATAGATGAAACTGAAGACGAGTTAGAAAATTATAGTATTCTTAGAAAACTTGGATTTACACAAAAAGATATGTCAAAAGGATTAAAATTTAAAATTGCGTTTAATTTTGGGTTACCATTAGTCATTGCACTTTCACATGCATACTTTACATCATTAGCATATATGAAATTGATGGGGACAACGAATCAAATACCGATATTTATAGTAATGGGACTATATATTTGTATGTATGCCATTTTTGCAATAACAGCTTATAATCATTCTAAGCGTACAATCAGACATTCAATTTAATATATATATATAGCGGCTTTCAGTAGAGTAGTGGATTCGGATTCACGAACTATACTGGAAGCTTTTATTTTTGGATAGTTATAGATCCGGGCACGACAGTTTTAATGTATATGTTTCAACTTTGTAAATTGTATTAAATGTGAGAAAATAGAGCTATAGGTATTGAAAGAAATATGAATTAAGAATAGTTAGAAGAAAGATAAGTGTGTTTTAATATGTAAAAGTTATGTAATAAATATTGCATCGTTGTTTAATTTCCAACTATGTCCAATTACAATTATTAGAGTTTTGTAGATAACAAATTGCCTATATATCAAGTTTTTCAAAACAAATGTCTACCACTATTTAAATTTTATGTAAAAGTTAAGTTTCGGAATTGTTAAAAATTTGTAAATTGAATTGTGGGATTGTAAATTTTGTGCTATTTTCATATAAGGGCAAATACAGTAAATTGTTTACTGTGAGGCATTTTTGAAATTAATATCAGTACACTAAAAATATACTGACGATTGATAATAACAAATTTGTATCATTAGTTTGTAAATTCACTTGTCTTAATTTGAAACAAATTATAACTGAATGTGATTGGTGACAATCGCTTAAATGGAGGATTTTAAATGTTTAGTAAGAAAAAAGATAAGTTTATGGTTCAATTAGAAGAGATGGTTTTTAACCTAGATCGTGCAGCTATTGAATTCGGTAAAATGGATTTCAATACACATCTAGATTTAAAAGCATACTCAGACAACATTAAAACTTATGAGTCACATGGTGACGAATTAGTACATCAAGTAATTACTGATTTAAATCAAACATTTATCACACCAATTGAACGTGAAGATATTTTATCATTATGTGATGCAATTGATGATGTTTTAGATGCAATTGAAGAAACGGCAGCTATGTTTGAAATGTATTCAATCGAATACACAGATGAATATATGGCTGAGTTTGTTGATAACATTCAAAAAGCAGTTGCAGAAATGAAACTTGCTGTCGGCTTATTAGTTGATAAAAAATTATCACATATGCGTATTCATTCAATTAATATTAAAGAATTTGAAACAAACTGTGATGGTATTTTAAGACAGTCAATTAAACATATTTTCAATAGCGAAACAGATCCAATCACTTTAATTAAAATAAAAGATATTTATGAAAGCATGGAAGAAATTGCTGATAAATGTCAAATCGTAGCAAATAATTTTGAAACTATTATTATGAAAAATAGCTAAGGGGAGTATATATTTATGTCATATATAATCATCGTCACTATAGCTGTAGTTATTTTCTCGCTGATATTTGACTTTATCAATGGATTCCATGATACAGCCAATGCAGTAGCTACTGCTGTATCTACTAGAGCGTTAACGCCTAAAACGGCAATTTTAATGGCAGCAGTGATGAACTTTATAGGTGCTTTAACATTTACGGGCGTTGCAGGCACCATTACTAAAGACATTGTCGATCCATTTAAATTGGAAAATGGATTAGTTGTTGTGTTAGCTGCAATACTTGCGGCTATTATTTGGAATTTAGCTACTTGGTTTTACGGAATTCCAAGTTCGTCTTCACATGCACTTATAGGTTCAATTGCGGGTGCAGCAATCGCATCTGAAGGCTCATTTGGCGTATTACATTACCAAGGTTTCACAAAAATTATTATTGTATTAATCGTGTCACCGATTATCGCATTTTGTGTTGGTTTCTTGATGTATTCAATTTTTAAAGTTATCTTTAAAAATGCAAATTTAACAAGAGCGAATCGTAACTTTAGATTTTTCCAAATTTTCACAGCAGCGTTACAATCATTCTCTCACGGTACCAATGATGCACAAAAATCAATGGGTATTATTACGTTGGCATTGATTGTTGCTAATGTACAGAATGATGGCAGCGTTGAACCACAGTTATGGGTAAAATTTGCCTGTGCAACAGCAATGGGGCTTGGTACTGCAATTGGTGGCTGGAAAATTATCAAAACTGTAGGTGGTAATATTATGAAAATACGTCCAGCAAATGGTGCTGCGGCCGATTTATCATCTGCATTAACAATTTTTGTTGCATCATCGCTACATTTCCCATTATCAACAACTCACGTTGTGTCATCATCAATCTTAGGTGTTGGTGCTTCTAACCGAGCTAAAGGTGTAAAATGGAGTACTGCGCAACGAATGATCATTACATGGGTGATCACATTACCTATTTCAGCATTGTTAGCAGGTTTACTATTCTATATACTTAACTTATTTTTCTAATTGAAAATAAAACTAAACTGAACTTCAGTATCACAAAGATATGGTGGTATTGAAGTTCAGTTTTTTATGTAAATAGATAACATATTTTATAGAGTTTACATAGAATGACCAAGACAAAGCATTTTAATTTGTGGCTAAGTTATAAATGTATTCCATGGAACATAAACAGTTAGGTCATTAAAATATAAGTAAGCGTAAAATAATGATTTAATAGTTTATATTCTTCAATGGATGAATAATTAAATAGCTATCAACTTGTTTAATTAACCTAAATTGTATTGGACTTTATTTAATATAAATTTGTATATGTAGACGAAAAAGCGTAAAATACTGGTATAACAAATTAAATCATTATATAGTCAACTTAGTTGCATTATTTTGATTTTTAATATATTATGCATTTAATTTAATTAAATAGGTAGGTCATAATTTTTACCTAACTACCATTCATACAAAATATAAATAAGTATGATAGGGAAAGGTGAGATAATTTTTTGTACCAAAATGAAATTTTTTTTCAGAAATAAAAAACTAGCAATATCACATGATGTGAATTGCTAGTATATATCAGTACAATTTATTTAATTAATGGATGAATGCATAGCTAGAAACTTCTGAAGCTGGAATTGTACGGTAGTTCATATTGTATGGACCATATGTGTAATTCATTTCAGAAATCAAGATACTACCATCACCATTGACACGTTCAACATAAGCAACATGACCATATGGACCAGGTGTGCTTTGCATGATTGAACCAACTGATGGTGTGTTGTTTACTTGGTAACCATCATTAGCTGCGTTACCAGCCCAATACTTAGCGTCTGACCAATATGTGCTAATTGGACTACCAGCTTGAGCACGACGATCAAATACGTACCATGTACATTGACCAGCAGTGTATAAATTTTGGTGATTAAAAGATGATGCATTGCCATTGCTACCTGTTGTAGCTGTTGGTGTTGTACCACCTGATCCACCATTAGGAATTTGTAATGTTTGGTTAGGCATAATTAAATAACCACGTAAGTTATTGGCTGCCATTAATTGATCAACTGAAACACCATATCTGCTAGCAATGATATTTAAAGATTCACCAGCTTGTACAGTATGAGATGATGCTGAGCCAGCTTGTGGAGAAGTGTTTGATGTATTTTGTGCATCACTTCCACCTACTGAGATAACTTGACCAGGGAATACCAAGTTGTTATCTAATTGGTTATTTTGTTTAATACTCTCTACTGAAGTGTTGTATTTTTGAGCAATACTCCATAATGATTCACCAGATTGTACTGTATGTTGTGTAGATGCTTGTGCATCATGATGCGTTAGAAATGCAGCTGCACCAGATGTTGCTGTTATTGCAAATGCTAATTTTTTCAAAGGGACTCCTCCTTAAAATTAAGATTTACTACTTTTAAAAATTATTAAGACAATTTATATAGTAAATTAAGTTTTCGTTTTATATTACGCTTTCCATATTATCAAAAATAAGTAGCTTTGTGTGGTTTGTTATTATCTTGTAATATTATTAACATTTTAGGATATCGGTTCATATTTTTATAAATGCTGATTTGATAGTGTATAAAAGCGTTTTAGTGATTTTAACTAATTATAAAAAATTATATTTTGTAACATTGTAAAATGTAAAATTACTATACTTGTTAAAGGTTATTTCTTTTGATGAAGCAAAATTTACTGTAAAATTTGACGCATAAAACGACAGTAGAAGGAGGAATTATTTTGTCGCAAAATACAAATCATTCATATTTTCAGCAAAACCAGCATGCTCAATCAATAAGTAAAGTGTGGCTTTATTTTATGTATTACTGGATTATCTTTGGCATAGGATGCTATCTAGGTCAGTTTTTACCATTAAGTTGGCGACAACCCTTGTCATTTGGATTACTGATTATTATTTTAGCAACACTTGTTTTTGAAAGAGCGAGACGGTTCGGTTTAATTATTTCACATATTTACGCTGTAGTAATTGGCTTATTGTCATACGCAACGTTTACCACGTATTTACAAAATTTAGGACCTGATATTTTCTATAAAAATATCGCATTAGCAATTTTTGCATTTATAGCATTTGGTATTATTGGTTATTTCTTCGTTGGAGATGCATCGAGTATAGGCAAGTATTTATTCGTTACATTAATAACATTAATTATTGCGAGTCTAATTGGTATTTTTCTTCAAAATCCTATTTTTTATACTATTATTACCGTCGTTAGTTTATTGTTATTTCTACTTTATACTTTGTATGATTTTAATCGTTTAAAAAGAGGTGACTATTCACCAAGAGAAATGGGATTTAATCTATTTATTAATTTGTTGAATATTATTAAGGATATACTTTATCTTGCTAATATGTTCAGAAGATAAACAGTTAAATTAATAAAGAAATTCATATGAAGTTTTAGAATAATCAATAATGAATATCAACCTTAAATTGGAGCGATTGTCATAAATTAGAAATTTAGATAGAGATTTTACTGATAAAGCAATAAAAATATATTACCTTAATTGTAAAGATATTATTAATCATTGAAATGATTAACTGCTATAGTTCTAAAGTGAACAAATCTTAGAAGATAAACTTTAAACAGGTGTACTTGCCTTTCTAATTACACTTTTATTAGAAAAGTAAAGTATAGCTACGTATTAATTTTAAAATCGAAATATTAATAGGAATAAGTATAAATAATATAAAAAATTTAATGTTAGTTTGAGCTCATCTCAAAAGTAGAATGTGATTTAAATAAGTGTTTATTTTTAAATTGAAAATGAATATAAAACTAACAAAAGATAATAGTAATACGTTGTAGATGTGGTCATTTAAAATTATTTTGAAAATACTAAAAAGTAGTGTGTTTTCAATTGGATAGTTTAATTAAACTGACTACATCTATTTTTGTAATATTTAAATGATTGATATATGAGTTTAAAAATTAACCATTATATAGTTTTATTTATTTTTGATTTGGTATTCGTATTGTGTTAAATTTACGTTTAATTAAATAAGTTAAATATTATAGGGAATGATAAAAGTGGTATTTAAATATAGAAAGAGGTAAAGTTATGGCAAAATCATGCTTGCATATACTTACTAATAATGAATATGCGACAACGCGTTGCCAAGATGGCATAGTCTTATTTTGGCCAATTGACGGGGAAATCGAACTACAAAAATTTCGTAAAAGTAAAATAATTGAAGATGATATATATATCATTAATCATCTGGATGTATTTAGTATTAAGAATAATAAAAAAACGATCATGTTGTATTTGAGTAGCGATTGGTTTGCGGAATTAGGCTTTACTTTCTTTAATTATCACTATACAGCAAAGTTAATTAAATCATCCTATAATTTGAAATGCTTATTATTAAAATTGACATATCGATACCTTGATAATCAGCCTATTAATGACGCTGATATTAGAAAATTACAGGATATTATTAAAATCATTGCAAAAGAAGCAAGTATGGATAAAAAGATTGCGCAAAATCAATATCGTTATGCTTATTATGGTGATTTGCGAGATGAGCTCGAATATATTTATCAAAATGTAAATCAACGATTGACATTAAAAAGTGTCGCTGATAAATTATTTGTTTCAAAGTCAAATCTGTCTTCGCAATTCCACTTACTTATGGGCATGGGTTTTAAAAAATATATTGATACTTTGAAAATTGGAAAATCCATAGAGATTCTACTTACTACAGATAGTACTATTAGCAATATAAGTGAACATTTAGGATTTAGTAGCAGCTCAACGTACTCTAAAATGTTTAAAAGTTATATGGATATAACACCGAATGAATATCGTAATTTATCAAAATTTAATAAATGTATCATGCTTAATCCAGAGCCACTTGTAGGCGGTATGGCGCAAGAAGTAAAAGAAGTCATATTGAATTATATTGATCATTATAAAAATCACCTAACTGATGTTATACATATTGACGAAGATAAATTTGAAATACCTAAGTTATTTCAAACGGTTATTCAAATTAATACTTATACAGAAATGAAACTAGTTTTCTTAGAAGGGATTTTTAAAACCTTATTGAATAAGAACAGCCAAGTTGTCTTTTTCATCATGCCATCGATTTTAAAAAGTAAAAATACCATGTCCGAAGAAGAAAAGTTTACAATCATTAAAACCATAATTGAAAGTGATTTAAAGATAGCATTTAATATAAATGATATTGAAACGACTTATTATGTTGAAGAAGCTTTTATGAATGTTATTAGACAATTATCTCCAAACGAAATAAATCATCATAATAATTACGAAGTGCATTTTGTTTTTGATTTATCATTGATGGAAATTAGGACAATTTACCGTATGATTTTAAAACTACATAACATCATGTTAAATGTGAAATTAGGATTGAATATTACCTGTTTATTTGATAAACCTTCAGTTTTTAAATCACTAGTATCACAAATAAAGCGACTTAAATTCGATTCGTTAATAATAGATAATGCAAATTTAAGTAGCCCTTATTTGATGGGGGAAAGTGATGAGTTACTATTGAAAAATATTTTGCATTTTAAAAATTTAAAACAAGTTATTAACGAATTGGATATAGAACAAGAAAAGCTGATTTTTCTAAATGTTGAAAATCATAAACTGCTTAATAATAAAGAACGAGATTTAAGTAATAGTGCTCCATTAATTTATAAGACATTAAGTGCGCTGTATCATAACTTTGATGGTTTTGGATTAAACATTTTTGATAATCATCAAACATTTAATGCGATGCATCTATATGATAAAAATGGATTTAAAACAACACTAGGTCTTATATTAGAAAAGTTTATCGAATATGTCTCGAAACCAAAATACGAAAACAGTTATTATTCTATTTTTGATATAGAGAATTATTATTGTCTGGTTATTTATGATTGGCGAGTGATTGAGAGCGAGACAATTATGAGCAATTTTGAAGATAGTCAAGTTTATATAAATTTCAAAAATAATGTTTTAAACGATAAATATCTAATTGTAATAGAAACGTTAGATGAAAATAGTGGGAACATTAATCATTTGATCTCTAAAGAATTAAGAGATAAATATGAATGGAACCCCAGTTTACTCTCTAAAATTGACAACTACCTTAAACCGGCAATCGAGATTAAAGAGCATAACTTTAGTAATAATTCCTTAAATATTAACGTTACTTTTAATGCGTTATACATAATTAAAATAGGAAAAAAATAACACCTTGATATGTATTGCAAAATTTAATTTGCATTTGTTGGTAATTTTGACAACGTATTAAAAACAAATGAGAAAGACAATGGCAGAAAAATTTAAGATAATAATGACAGAAGCATTGTCTTTATATATTTGGGGGTGCAACATTTTGAATACTGAGAAATTAGAAACATTGCTTGGCTTCTATAAACAATATAAAGCATTATCTGAATATATTGATAAAAAATATAAGTTGTCGCTAAATGATTTAGCAGTCTTAGATTTAACGATGAAGTATTGCAAAGATGAAAAAGTACTTATGCAATCATTTTTAAAAACTGCAATGGATGAGCTAGATTTAAGTAGGACAAAATTATTAGTTTCTATAAGAAGACTAATTGAAAAAGAAAGACTTAGTAAAGTTAGATCATCTAAAGATGAGCGTAAAATTTATATTTATTTAAGTGATGATGATATATCTAAATTTAATGCTTTATTTGAAGATGTAGAACAATTTTTAAATATTTAATTGAAATTGAGTGTCGAAAGCATAGAAATTGCTTATCGGCACATTTTTAATTTATACATATTTTAAAACTAAGTAACAGATTGAAGAAATCGTAGTTCAATAATGTTAATTGTGAAAATGTATATAATCATAAAAAAATCATGTATAATATATGTTGTTAATTAAACAGTTCGAAAGCGAGATGACATTATGGGACGTAAATGGAATAACATTAAAGAAAAAAAGGCCCAAAAAGATAAAAATACAAGTAGAATATATGCGAAATTTGGTAAGGAGATTTATGTTGCAGCAAAATCTGGTGAACCAAATCCAGAATCTAACCAAGCTTTAAGATTGGTACTTGAACGCGCTAAGACATATTCAGTACCGAATCATATTATTGAAAAAGCAATAGATAAAGCTAAGGGTGCTGGAGACGAGAACTTTGATCACCTAAGATATGAAGGATTTGGCCCAAGCGGATCAATGCTTATTGTTGATGCGTTAACAAACAATGTAAATCGTACTGCATCTGATGTGCGTGCTGCTTTTGGTAAAAACGGCGGTAATATGGGTGTATCTGGATCAGTTGCATATATGTTTGACCATGTGGCAACGTTTGGTATTGAAGGTAAAACTGTTGACGATATACTTGAAACATTAATGGAACAAGATGTAGATGTAAATGATGTGATTGACGACAATGGATTGACAATAGTCTATGCTGAACCAGATCAGTTTGCGGTTGTTCAAGATGCGCTTCGTGCAGCTGGTGTAGAAGAATTTAAAGTAGCAGAATTTGAAATGTTACCTCAAACAGATATTGAGCTTTCTGAAGAGGACCAAGTAACATTTGAAAAATTAATCGATGCATTAGAAGATTTAGAAGATGTACAAAACGTATTCCATAATGTGGATTTGAAATAATGAAAACAGCAAAACAATGGATTAATGAATTACAACTCGAATCGCATCCTGAAGGTGGTTTTTATAGAGAGACGATCCGAGAAGTATTAAAAGATGGACACAGAGCGCCGTTTAGCAGTATTTATTTTTTACTTACAGATGACAATATTTCGCATTTTCATCGAATTGATGCTGATGAAGTATGGTACTATCATGCCGGTGATTCTCTAACAATTCATATGATAAATCCGGATGGAGCATATACGACAGCAACATTGGGTACTGATATCCAAAATGGAGATGTATTGCAATATGTAGTGCCTAAAGGAACAATTTTTGCTTCTTCAATTGAAAATTTAAATTCTTATAGTTTAGTAGGTTGTATGTGTCAACCGGCATTTGAGTTTAAGCAATTTGAATTGTTTAAGCAATCTGAATTATTTGTTCAATATCCGCATCTTAAATCAGTAATCGAAAAATATGCTTTAAAATAAAAAGAATCAATGAAGTGGTTTGAAGGTTGTTAATAAACCTTTGAGTCACTTCATTTTTATATGTATTCTTGATTGAATCAGAATAGATTTGATGCTTCAGCTGTTTTTAATGAAATTAACATTAAATGGTTTTGAAAATGATAAGACTATAATATTTATATTTTTGAAAAATCACTTTTATGAAGAAATGTGTGTACTATCTAATTAATATTGTCTATTTTAAGTAAATTGAAGCGAGTTGTAGTAAAATAATAATAAATATTTTCATATGATTAACAAAAACTATAAAACTGTATCATAACATGACATCATTTATGTAGTTTTATATAATAATGACAAGGAGTTGGTGACTGTGAAAGTAAAGTATATAGATAAACGTCACTGGCGTCGCCTAATTGATAGGGAATACACAGAGGTAAAAGTTAATAATAATAGGTTTAAAGGTATTATAGGCTTAGTCACGATGAAAAAGGTTCGTGATCCTTTAGAGGTGACGGTAGTTGGACAAAATATCATTGTCGCAGATGACAATTATAAATGGTTGCAAATACTACCTGAAAAAAAACGTTATAGTATTACTGTAATGTTTGATAATAAAGGCAATCCATTAGAATATTATTTTGATATAAATATCAAAAATATAACGCAAAAAGGTAATGCGCGTACAGTAGATTTATGTTTAGATGTTTTAGCATTACCAAGTGGTGAATATGAGTTGGTAGATGAAGATGATTTAATGTTTGCATTAGAAAGTGAGCAAATTACAAAAAAGCAATTTCATGAAGCATATATGATTGCACATCAAATTATGGCAGAGTTAGAAAATGATTTTAAAGGATTCCAAAAGAAAATTATGTACTGCTTTAATAAAATTAATGCAAAGGCTCAAAAAAATCGTCAAAAGCCACAAAATAAAACTAATTTTGAAAAAAGTAAACAAATAAAACCTAAGCAATATAATCAAACTAAAAATCACCAACAACAAAAGAAAAACTAAGTAATTCAAGCTGCAGCCATACCAATAAAATTGGTGAAATTATTCGTTAGTTATGAACTCATGAATGCTTGTAGCCATGAAAGTTCAATAATTGAATAATTTATGGGGGGAAATTATGAAGATTGAAGACTATCGTTTACTAATAACATTAGACGAAACGAAAACGTTACGTAAAGCGGCTGAAATTTTATATATATCTCAACCTGCTGTTACACAAAGACTAAAAGCTATTGAAAATGCTTTTGGAGTAGATATTTTTATCAGAACAAAAAAACAATTGATTACAACAACTGAAGGAACAATGATTATTGAGCATGCCCGTGACATGTTGAAAAGAGAGCGATTATTTTTTGACAAAATGCAGGCACATATTGGTGAAGTGAATGGAACGATATCAATAGGGTGTTCTTCATTGATTGGACAAACCTTACTTCCTGAAGTTTTGAGCCTATACAATGCCCAATTTCCAAATGTTGAAATTCAAGTACAAGTTGGTTCAACTGAACAAATTAAAGCAAATCATAGAGACTATCATGTCATGATAACTCGTGGAAATAAGGTAATGAATTTAGCTAACACACATTTATTTAATGATGATCATTATTTTATTTTTCCAAAAAATAGACGAGACGATGTTACAAAGTTGCCATTCATAGAGTTTCAAGCTGACCCGATTTATATAAATCAAATAAAACAATGGTATAACGATAATTTAGAACAAGATTACCATGCAACTATTACAGTGGATCAAGTAGCAACTTGTAAAGAAATGTTGATTAGTGGTGTAGGAGTTACAATCTTGCCAGAAATTATGATGAAAAATATCAGCAGAGAACAATTTGAGTTTGAAAAAGTAGAAATTGATAATGAACCACTGATTCGTTCAACGTTTATGAGTTATGATCCGAGCATGTTGCAATTGCCACAAGTTGATTCTTTTGTAAATCTCATGGCGAGCTTTGTTGAACGACCTAAGGCGTAGTTTTAGACTAATTTAAGGTTAGTATTTAATTTTAATCTATTCGATTAAATTGAACGCAGTTGGATGCTAACGCACCAACACAGAAGCTGACGAAAAGTCAGCTTACAATAATGTACAAGTTGGGGTGGGACGACGAAATAAATTTTGCGAAAATATCATTTCTGTCCCACTCCCATAAGAGCCCCTAATTAATAAATTAAAAGGGGCTCTAAGAAGCGGGGTTATGGATATGTTTGCAGCGTTATTACAAATAAAGAATTATAAACTCTTTGTTGCTAATATGTTTCTACTAGGTATGGGTATTGCGGTTACGGTCCCATATCTTGTTCTTTTTGCAACTAAAGATTTAGGTATGACAACAAATCAGTATGGATTACTTCTAGCATCTGCAGCGATTAGCCAGTTTACAGTAAATTCAATTATCGCTAGATTTTCGGATACGCATCACTTTAATAGAAAAATTATTATTATTCTCGCATTATTAATGGGTGCGCTTGGTTTTTCAATATACTTTTTTGTAGATACAATCTGGTTATTCATATTACTATATGCGATTTTCCAAGGATTATTTGCACCAGCAATGCCCCAACTTTACGCATCTGCTAGAGAATCTATCAATGTTTCAAGCTCTAAAGATAGAGCCCAATTTGCCAATACAGTATTACGTTCAATGTTCTCATTGGGCTTTTTATTTGGTCCATTTATTGGTGCGCAATTAATCGGATTAAAAGGCTATGCTGGATTGTTTGGTGGAACAATAAGTATCATTTTATTTACTTTAGTACTTCAAGTGTTTTTCTATAAGGATTTAAACATTAAACACCCTATTAGTACGCAACAACATGTTGAAAAAATTGCTCCTAATATGTTTAAAGACAAAACGCTTTTATTACCATTTATTGCATTTATTTTATTACACATTGGACAATGGATGTATACGATGAATATGCCTTTATTTGTTACTGATTATTTAAAAGAAAATGAGCAACATGTCGGTTATTTAGCTAGTTTATGTGCTGGTTTAGAAGTGCCATTTATGATCATTCTTGGCGTTTTATCATCTAGATTACAGACTCGAACGTTGTTGATTTATGGAGCGATTTTTGGAGGTTTATTCTACTTCAGCATTGGGGTATTTAAAAACTTCTATATGATGTTAGCAGGACAGGTGTTTTTAGCTATTTTCTTAGCGGTTCTTTTAGGAATTGGTATTAGTTATTTCCAAGATATCTTACCAGATTTCCCAGGATACGCCTCAACACTATTTTCTAATGCAATGGTTATTGGACAGTTAGGCGGTAACTTATTAGGTGGTGCTATGAGTCACTGGGTAGGTTTGGAAAATGTATTTTTTGTATCAGCAGCATCAATCATGTTAGGTATGATACTTATATTCTTTACTAAAAATCAAAAAATTACAAAAGAGGATGTGATATCAACATGACAATTATTTTATGGCTACTTATCATCGCTGCCTTCATGTTAGCATTTGTTGGGTTGATTAAGCCGATTATTCCTTCTGTTTTAGTATTATGGGTTGGCTTTCTAATCTATCAATTTGGCTTTCATAATCAGCATTTATCATGGGTGTTTTATGTATCTATGGCATTGCTAACAATATTAATTTTATGTGCGGACTTTTTAGCTAATAAATATTTTGTGAATCGCTTCGGTGGTTCTAAGTTTGGAGAGTATGCAGCTTTAATTGGTGTCGTTATTGGATGTTTTGTTTTACCGCCATTTGGAATTATTATTATACCTTTTATTTTGGTATTCATAGTTGAATTAATACAAGGCTATTCATTTGAAAGAGCAGTTAAAGTAAGTATAGGTTCAATCGTAGCATTTTTAACAAGTAGTATAGCTCAAGCAATCATTATGTTTATAATGATTGTATGGTTCTTTATAGATGCTTTATTGATTAATTAATAAAAAGCTTATTGCAAAATATGTTTTTCGGTAACTGTAATTTAGTGATTTTATCATTAACAGTACCAAATTAGCATATGATGTAATAAGCTTTTTGTTTATAAAAATGTATGAGAATGTTTTTTCGAAATATTTCTTTCAATGCGTAATCCAATAGGCATAACTATAAATGAAAATATAATAAATACCCAATTGCTTACCTGAATATATGGTCCAAAGGCAAGTAATGATTGTGGAATAAAGAATACATAGAAAAATCCTACAATTAGTAGAATGATTGCTAAATAGGTGAATATCCATATCCAATTTGAATTGTTAAAACACTGCAGTTGAATTGTTTTAAAACTAAACCATATAAATAAAAAGACAATAAAGAATCCAACGACTACTGAAAACGGGAATGAAACAAAATATAAATTACTTCCACTTTTTTCCATGAAAAATCCTAAAAATCCTTTGAGAAAACTAACAATACCAATTAATAGAACGATGTGCTGATATATATATTTAAAAATATTTTTAAATGTTTCATTAGGCATCGCTTTTAGTTCTTTTATTGCATGTGCTTTAGGGTCATGATTGAAAAAATCTAAGGCTAATAAACCATGTTGTTCTGCGCTTAATAATTGTTTAAGTATACGGTTAATAATTAACTCTGTATCATGAGGATTGACGCGAAAGTCAGAGCGCATATAAGTCATATAATTCTCGAAGATTTCTCTATCAGTATTGCTTAATCTTAATGATTTAACATTATTTTCTTTTGTTAATTGCGCAGTACTTTTCATTGTTACTTAAGCGCTCCTTTAAAAAATGTTTAATTCCAAATTAAAATGGAAATGATTTTATAGTATTAATAAGGTCAATCATATCATATTAAACGCATAAATATAACGATTAATATTGGAGAGGAAAATGAGGACACTTAATAAAGATGAACATAATTATATCAAGCAAATAGCTAGTATACATGAGACATTATTGTCGCAATCAGAATCCAACTATAAATGTACTAAACTGAGTATTGCTCTTAGGTACGAGATGATTTGTTCAAGATTAGAACATACAAATGATAAAATTTATATATATGAAAATGAAGGTCAATTAATAGCGTTTATTTGGGGACATTTTAGTAATGAAAAAAGTATGGTTAACATTGAACTGCTATATGTTGAACCACAATTTCGCAAACTGGGAATAGCTACGCAACTGAAGATTGCGCTTGAAAAATGGGCAAAAACTATGAATGCAAAGCAAATAAGCAGTACAATTCATAAAAGTAATTTACCAATGATATCTTTGAATAAAGATTTAGGTTATCAAGTGAGTCATGTGAAAATGTATAAAGATATTGATTAGAATTAGGACTATGTTGCTAATTCATGTTAAAATTAAAAAAGATTTAATGACGTTAAGGAGTTTTATATGAAGAAATTAATCATCAGTATTATGGCGGTCATGCTATTTTTAACAGGTTGTGGTAAAAGCCAAGAGAAAGCCACTTTGGAAAAGGATATCGATAATTTACAAAAAGAAAATAAAGAATTAAAAGATAAAAAAGAAAAGCTTCAACAAGAAAAAGAAAAATTAGCAGATAAGCAAAAAGACCTTGAAAAAGAAGTGAAAGATTTAAAACCTTCTAAAGAAGATAACAAGGACGATAAAAAAGACAACAAAAAAGACGAAGACAAAGATAAAGAGGCATCACAAGATAAGCAACCAAAAGATCAAACTAAGTCATCGAATAAAGATAATCACAAAAAGCCTACATCAACAGATAAAGATCAAAAAGCTAATGACAAACACCAACCATAATTGAATTGCTTACTTGTTATATATGAAAGGTACAGCGTTTTAAACCTTATTTTAAGGGTATGTATTAATTAAAATGGGGTCATGATTGAAACAGAACGTAAAAATAGACATCGTAATTAATAAAGGAGAGAAACGGCATGCATGAACAAGATTTTAGAATTTTAGAGGGTCAAGATATTACTTTGCCAGAATTAGGTAGAGAATTAGAAAATATTACTGGACGCACGATTGCTGATTCTACTGGCGAAATTAAGCGTGTAATTGCACATTTACCAAACTTTGAGTCCGATACAGATACTTTTGTTGCTACATATCGTTTAAACCATCAACAAGATTTTATAGATGCAACTTTTACTGCGCTGAAATCAGATAGAGCACGTTTAAAAGAAGTGCCAGTTCATGTTGAACTTATAAGTTATATTTCTAAATCAAAATAGACTGCTATCTAAAACGCAAAGTTGATCAAAATATCGATTTTGTGTTTTTTATTGAGAAATTATATAGGAGTGTCAATCGATGATTTATTGTGAAACAGAGCGTTTAATATTAAGAGACTGGCATGAAGATGATCTGTTACCTTTTCAAAAAATGAATGCGACTTATGACGTACGTAAATATTTTCCAAGTTTATTGAGTTATCGTCGTTCAGAATTAGATATGAGAACTATGGATGCGGTTATTAAAGATTATGGCATTGGATTATTTGCTGTAGAAGATAAAGAGTCCCATCAATGGATAGGCTTTATAGGTTTGAATTATATTCCAGAAACAAGCGAGTATCCATTTAAAGAATTACCGCTTTATGAAATAGGTTGGCGCTTGTTGCCAGAATTTTGGGGAAAAGGATTAGCAACTGAAGGCGCAAATGCAACGTTGAAGTTAGCAGAACAACATCAAATATACGATGTCTATAGTTTTACAGCAGAAGCAAATAAAGCTTCACAACGTGTAATGGAAAAAATTGGCATGACAGTGTATGATCATTTCGAATTGCCTAATCTAAGTAAGTATCATTTATTAAAAAGGCAAGTGCGTTATTACATTAATCTTCGAAAGTGAAAATTTATACATAAGCGTAACAAACACCCCTAATATTGTTTAGCTGATGATAACAATATTAGGGGTGTTTGTTTATTTTTTAACCTTAGAATGATTAATCGTATGAACGAGTACCTAGAGGTTTGAAATTCAATATTGATTCTATTAATGATTCCTTAGTGTCGCATAACGGTGCAAGTGCACGATACTTAGGATCAATAAAACCTTCTTCAATCATATGGTCAATCATTGTTTGTAGTGGGTTGAAAAAGCCATTAATATTATAAATGGCAATAGGCTTTTCATGGATACCTATTTGAGCCCAACTATACATTTCGAAAAATTCTTCTAGTGAACCTGCGCCACCGGGAGCCATGACAAATGCATCTGCAAGTTCTGCCATTTTATTTTTACGTTCATGCATAGAATCAACTAAAATTAATTCAGTTAAACGTTGGCTTGTGATTTCATGTTCATCTAACATTTTAGGCATGACACCAATAGCTTTGCCACCATGATCTAATACACCATCTTGAATGGCACCCATAATACCAATTGACCCTGCACCAAATACTAATTCATAACCTTGTTCAGCAAAATATTTACCTAAATTGTATGCTTTTTGTACATATGAAGGGTCATGACCTTTGCTTGCACCACAATAAACTGCGATTCGCTTCATATTAATCCAGCTCCTTAATTCGATGAATGACTCTTAATAGTGATTGTTCAAACACTTTTTGATCTTGCTTTGTAAAAGGTGGGGGACCTTTGTGGCGACCACCTTGTTTTCTAATTTGTGCATTTATATATCGTTTATCTAATAGTTGTTGAATATTTTTGGAATTGTATATCTTCCCATTATGATGCATGACAATTAAGACTTTGTCGACTAATAAACTTGCGAGTCCATAATCTTGAGTGATTACGATATCATCTTTCGTTGATAATTGAACAATTTTGTAATCAACTGCATCTGGTCCATCATCAACATATAATGTTGATACATGTGGGGGATATAATTGGTTCGAAAAATGGCTGAAGCTCCGAATAATTGTCACAAAAATGCCTGTCTCAGTTGTTAAATCTATAATAGAATCAACAACAGGACAAGCATCTCCATCAATAATAATATGTGTCACAATTATGCCTCTGTATTGTTTTCTTTATTTTGTTGAGAGGCGCTTTTGGCAACATAATCTTTATATTTTTTAAATGACTTGATGCGTGCTTTATCAGCTTCTTGTTGGCGTTTTTGTTCTTCTTTGTGTCGTTTTTCAATATTTTTTTGTAACTTTTTATTCATTTTAGCGATTTCTTTGCGATTTTTTTCAGCTAGTTTATCGCCTTTTTTCTCAGTTTTCTCATCTAATTTATTAGGTGTTAAGCCTGCTTTTTCTTCGTATTTTTGTGTTTTTTTCATATCTTTAATACGTTGTATTTCATTCTTTTCGCGGGCTTTTTGCTCTTCTTTATGACGCTTTTCGATATTTTTTTGAAGTATTTTATTCATTTTATCAGCGTCTTTACGATTTTGTTTAGCTAATTTTTCGCCTTTTTTCTCAATATAGGCAGGATCATGTTCTCTAGCAAACTTTTTAAGTTCACGCTTATTTTCAAAATCTTGTTTTTTATCGCCGACATATTCTTTAACATCACTCGCTGTGTTACTGATTGCTGCAGATGTTTTTGAAGCAACTTTACTTGTAGCATCTGTAACTTTTTGTACGTCCGGATGTTGTTTGATACGTTTACGTTCAACAATTAACGGTACCAATACAATTGGTAATACATTAATCATAAATTTGATGACTTTTTTCTTATCCATAGATCTTGCCTCCATAATTACTTTATTAATTTTACATACCCTATGATACATCAATATAAACGATGAGAGTAGTGAATCACTTATAAGTATTTCAGATGTTTTTTTAAAGAAGACAATATAAACTGCCAATCAAGTGGTTCCTTAATTGACAGTTTATATTTTAAAAGGAAATTAAATACCTTTACCAATGCCAAATCCGAAGTAAAGTATAGCAATAAAGATTACTAATACAATTCTGTAAATGGCAAATGGAATTAATTTGATTTTGTTAATTAGATGCAAGAATGTTTTGATTGCAATTAGTCCAACAGTAAATGCAGCTAAAAAGCCTAAAATATAAAAAGGTATATCAGCAATCTGAATATCTTGATAATGTTTTAATAAAGATAAACCACTAGCTGCTAACATAATTGGAACAGCCATAATAAATGTGAAGTCCGATGCTGCTTTATGATTTAATTTCATTAATACACCAGTTGAAATTGTTGAGCCTGAACGGCTGAAACCAGGCCACATAGCTACTGCTTGAGAGATACCAATTACAAACGCTTGGAAATAATTGATTTGATCCACTGTTTGTGGGTTTTTAACTTTAACTGAATACTTATCAGCGATAATCATATAGATAGCACCTACGAATAAGCCAATCATAACAGTTGGCACACTAAATAAATGTTCTTCGATGAAATCATCAAATAGTAAGCCTAAAATACCTGCTGGAACCATACCCACTAATACATGTAATAAATTTAAACGTCTTGGCTTTGAACGTCTTTGTTGATTGTTTTCTCCTTCAACATGTTTGTGTTTACCAATATGTAAAATCTCTAAGAAGCGTTCGCGGAACACCCATGCTGCTGCAAAGACGGATCCTAATTGGATGACGATTTTAAATGTAAATGCTGATTGAGAACCTAAAAATTCAGATGATTTTAACCACATATCATCAACTAGAATCATATGTCCAGTAGAGGAAACAGGTGCAAATTCTGTTAATCCTTCGACGATCCCTAAGATAATACCTTTTATTAATTCAATGATAAACATAATGTACCCACTTTCATTACTCAATTTAATTTATTTAAATATCAAAATTACCATATCATGATAGCATATTCATTTAAAGACATGCTAGTTATAGTTATAATACTAGACTAAAGATGTATATATTCATTTTCTTTTACATGTAAAACTACAATATTTTATTGAGCTATTTAATTTGATTTTAAGGAAAACCTTTTATAATAGGTTTAGGTGATATAATTGTGAAAAAATTAACAACAATACTGTTTCAATATAAAATTTTTCCGGTACTCATGTTCTTGGTCAGTACTGGTCTCGGCATACTCGTTATAGCGCAAAATATTTTAATAGCAGATTTTTTAGCTAAAATTATAAGACATCAATTTCAAGGTTTATGGATTGTATTATTTATTTTATTAGGTGTTTTACTCTTAAGAGCAACTGTGCAATTTCTAAATCAATGGTTAGGTGATACATTAGCATTTAAAGTTAAGCATATGCTTAGACAGCGGGTTATTTATAAAAATAATGGTCATCCAATCGGTGAACAAATGACTATACTCACAGAAAACATTGATGGTCTAGCACCTTTTTATAAGAGTTATTTGCCTCAAGTGTTCAAATCAATGATGGTTCCGCTCATCATAATCATTGCAATGTTTTTCATCCATTTCAATACCGCATTAATTATGTTAATAACTGCACCATTTATTCCTTTGTTTTATATTATTTTCGGTTTGAAAACGCGAGATGAGTCAAAAGATCAAATGACTTATTTGAATCAATTTAGTCAACGTTTTTTAAATATTGCTAAAGGTTTAGTGACGTTAAAGCTATTTAATCGTACAGAGCAAACAGAGAAGCATATTTACGACGATAGTACTCAGTTTAGAACTTTAACAATGCGCATTTTACGCAGTGCTTTTTTATCGGGATTAATGCTCGAATTTATAAGTATGTTAGGTATTGGATTGGTTGCATTGGAAGCAACGCTAAACTTAGTAGTATTTCATAATATTGATTTTAAAACTGCGGCAATTGCGATTATTTTAGCGCCTGAATTTTATAATGCAATTAAGGACTTAGGACAAGCATTCCATACTGGAAAACAAAGTGAAGGTGCCAGTGACGTTGTGTTTGAGTTTTTAGAACAACCGAACAATAATAATGAATTTCTATTAAAGTATGAGGAAAATCAAAAACCATTTATTCAGTTAACAGACATATCATTTCGATATGATGATTCTGATAGATTGGTATTAAATGATTTAAATTTGGAAATATTTAAAGGTGATCAAATTGCACTTGTAGGTCCAAGCGGGGCAGGTAAATCAACTTTGACACATCTTATTGCAGGTGTTTACCAGCCAACAATAGGTACTATAAGTATAAACCAGCGTGATTTAAATATAGGAATACTTAGTCAACAGCCATATATTTTCAGTGCTTCTATAAAAGAGAATATTACGATGTTTAAAGATATAGAAAATAATACTGTTGAAGAAGTGCTAGACGAAGTAGGTTTATTAGACAAAGTTCAATCTTTCACACAAGGCATTAATACAATAATAGGTGAAGGAGGCGAAATGTTATCTGGTGGACAGATGAGACGCATAGAACTTTGCCGTCTTTTAGTTATGAAGCCAGATCTCGTTATATTTGATGAGCCTGCAACTGGTTTAGATATTCAAACAGAACACATGATTCAGAACGTTCTGTTTCAACATTTTAAAGATACAACGATGATTGTCATTGCACATAGAGATAATACAATTCGCCATTTACAACGACGTTTGTATATAGAAAATGGAAGACTGATTGCTGATGATCGCAATATTTCAGTAAATATAACAGAAAATGGTGATGACTTATGAAAACACGACTAAAATTTCAAGTAGATAAGGATTTATTGTTAGCTATAGTTGTTGGTGTTTGTGGAAGTTTAGTTGCGCTCGCCATGTTTTTCTTAAGTGGTTATATGGTGACACAAAGTGCACTTGGTGCGCCACTATACGCTCTGATGATTTTAGTCGTTACAGTAAAATTGTTTGGGTTTTTAAGAGCTATTACTCGATACGTAGAGCGCCTAATTTCTCATAAAGCTACATTTACAATGCTACGTGATATTCGGGTACAGTTTTTCGGTAAATTAGTAAATGTCATTCCTAATGTTTACCGTAAACTGAGTTCTAGTGATTTAATTTCACGTATGATTAGTCGTGTTGAGGCATTACAAAATATTTATTTACGTGTTTATTATCCACCAGTCGTCATCGGTTTGACAGCGCTAGTTACAGTAATAGTATTGGCGTTCATTTCAATCGGCCATGCGCTATTGATTATGGTTAGCATGTTGTTTACTTTACTCATTGTTCCTTGGTTAAGCTCAAAAAAAGCACGTACTTTAAAGAAACATGCAGCTAATGAACAGGCTCGATTTTTAAATCATTTTTATGATTATAAAGCTGGTATGGATGAACTACGTCGATTTAATCAAATTAATCATTATCGAGATAATTTGATGGCTAAATTAAATCATTTTGATAAATTACAACTTAAAGAGCAACGCTTTTTAACGATTTATGATTTTATATTAAATATTATTGCTATGCTTTCGATTTTTGGTAGTTTAGTTCTAGGATTAATTCAAATTAATGCAGGCCAACTAAATATTATTTATATGACGAGTATCGTTTTAATGGTCTTAACTTTATTTGAACAAGCTGTACCAATGACAAATGTCGCGTATTATAAAGCGGATACTGACCAAGCATTGCACGATATTAATGAAGTGATATCTGTACCTTCTACTAATGGAAATAACCGCCTTACTGATAAGTATGACGCAACGAACATTTATGAAGTTAAGGACGCTAGTTTTAAGTATTGGAACCAGCAAATGTATGTGTTATCGGATATTAATTTTAATGTTAATAGAGGCGAAAAGATTGCGATTGTGGGTCCTTCTGGTTCAGGAAAAAGTACATTACTACAAATTATGGCAGGGTTATATCAATTAGATAGTGGCTCTATTCGTTTCGAAAATATGGACATGTTTGAAATAGATGACAAAGATAAGTTTGAATCGTTAAATGTCTTACTACAATCTCAACAATTATATGATGGTACAATACGTCAAAATTTATTTACCGATGAAAAAGATGAAGCGGTGCAAGCAATATTTAAGCAATTAGATTTAGAACATTTGGCACTAGAACGTCAAATTGACTTAGATGGTCATACATTATCTGGCGGAGAAATTCAGCGTTTAGCGATTGCGAGGATGTTATTAAAAGATACTGCATCAACATGGATTTTAGATGAACCAACAACGGCATTAGATAAACAAAATAGTTTAAAAGTTATGGATTTAATTGAAGCACATGCAGAAACATTAATTGTTGCTACACACGATTTAACTTTATTGTCACGTTTTGAGACCATCATTGTGATGATAAATGGTAAAATAGTTGAAAAGGGAAACTATCAACAATTACTCGCTAATCAAGGTGCTTTATGGAATATGATTCAATATAATGCATAAAAAAACTGCTTGATAGGCTAAGAAACCTTTCAAGCAGTTTTTTAACTAACAAGCTTACGCGTGCTAATTGTTTTTCTATTCTTAATAAATTCTAAACATTACTTTAATTGTCATGACAAAAGTTAATTATTTTTCCTTTGTTTCATCAAATGCATGAATGACTTTACCTAATAAGCGATTAAGTTCTTTAACTTCATCTTGAGATAAAGAAGAAGCTGAAGCGACTTTGTCAGATGCATTACTTAATTCTGGTCTAATAGTTTCACTTTTGTCAGTCAAGTGAATAAATACTTCACGTTGATCGACTTCGGAACGTTCACGCTTAATTAAGTCTACTTGTTCCATTCGTTTTAATAATGGTGATACTGTACCAGTATCGAGTGCTAATTCAGTTACGACTTTCTTGACGTTTACAGGAGATTCATCCCATAAAATAGTTAAGACAAGAAATTGTGGGTATGTTAGATTGTACTTCTTAAAAACTTTGTTAGAGTAGTAGCGATTAACTTGTCTTTGAGCATTGTACAAACTAAAGCATAGCTGTTCTTTTAAATTATGTTGATCAGACATTAAAGTTCTCCTCCAGACATACTATCCGTTTTTTTCTCTTTTCGGATTGGTAATCATTAAAAAGTTGATTGTTTATTAATTCACAACTTTCTTTGATTCAATGCCATGCTAAAATTAAAGTATGTTTAAAGTTTAGAAGATATTTTTGATTAAATCAAGCAAAAAGATAATTTAATATATATGTTATCATTTTTAAAAATAACTGTAATAGAAAAGAGAATATAAAATGAAAAATAATAAAGATGAAAAAATAAGAATATCCATAATTAACGGATTTTTGGGTAGTGGTAAAACCACGTTACTGACACATTATATTAGTGAATTATTAAAAAATGATGAGAAAATTAAAATCATCATGAATGAATTCGGTACTTTTGATATTGATAGCAATAGTATTTCAAATGAAATTGAAGTCCATTCATTGATTAATGGTTGTGTTTGTTGCGATCTTAAACAAGAACTTGTCTATGAACTAAAAGCCATTGCTTTAAAAGGGGACGTTAATCATGTCATCATAGAAGCGACAGGCATTGCGCATCCTTTAGAATTACTAGTTGCATGTCAAGATCCGCAAATCGTTAATTTCTTTGAAAAGCCAATTATTTATGGTGTATTAGATGCGACTCGATTTTTGGAACGTCATCAATATACCGAAAATACAGTTTCGCTGATGGAAGATCAGTTGAAACTAAGTGACATGATTATTATTAATAAAATTGATCTTGTAACTGATGACAGTCTTGAGAAAATTGATAAGCAATTAAGTATGATTTGTGCAAGTATTCCAACTTATAAAACAACCTATGGACAAGTTTCGTTGGAAGAATTGGACTTACTTGGTAAAGACAGAGAGATATCGTCTCATCATCACCATCATCATGGGATTAAAAGTATGACTTACACATTTACAGGTCCGATTGATCGTCAATTGTTTTATCAATTTATAATGAAATTACCGGAATCTGTTCTACGTTTGAAAGGTTATGTATCATTTAGAGATCAACCAAATGCAATTTATGAATTTCAATATGCATATGGTTTACCAGACTATGGAATAATTGGCATGCAATTACCATTAACGATTGTTATTATTGGTGAAACTTTAGATACAAATCACATACGTAATCAATTGGATATGCTACAATTTACGTAAATCACAAAATGTGTTGTTTCAATTTAACGGAAATAGCACATTAATTTCTTAATACTTTTGTTGTGAATATTTTGTGACATTGAGGGATGGAGTGGATGAGATATGGAACAAATAATGATTAATCACTATGTTCATTTTTCTAGGCTTGTACAAGGTTTTTGGCGTGCAAATGAATGGAAGATGACTGCGAAAGAGTTAAATTATTTTATAAATGAATTAGTTGAACGTGGGATTACAACGATGGATCATGCTGATATTTATGGGGATTATCAATGTGAATCACTGTTTGGTAATGCTTTGGATTTATCACCCGAATTAAGAAATAAAATTCAAATTGTTACGAAATGTGGTATCATATTGCCTTCTAAGCAATTTGATTTTACAAATGGACATCGTTATGATTTGAGTAGTAAGCACATCGTGAAATCTGTTGAACAGTCATTAATCAATTTGAATGTAGATTATTTATATAGTCTACTCATTCATCGTCCTTCACCATTGATGGATCCAGAACAAGTTGCTGATGCATTAACTAAACTTGTTAAACAAGGTAAGTTGAAGTCATTCGGGGTGTCGAATTTTAATCATTCACAATACCAATTGTTAAATCAATATATTATGAAAGAAAGACTACATATTAGCATCAATCAATTAGAATTATCGCCATATCACGTTGATAGTTTACAAGATGGAACAATGGATTCAATGTATCAAAACCATGTTCAAATTATGGCTTGGAGTCCTTTTGCAGGCGGTAAAATTTTCGACAAGGAAGATATTAAAGCGCAACGTATTATGAAAGTTATTCAATCAATAGCTGACAAATATGGTGTGAGTGACACAGCTGTGATGATAGCATGGTTAGTAAAAATACCGCATCGTATCATGCCGATACTTGGAACAAGTCAGTTAAAGCGTATTGATCAAGCAATCGAAGGGCTGCAACTTAATTTAGATGATCAGTCGTGGTTTGACATTTACACCGCTATTATCGGACAAGATATTCCATAAACTTATTTACTTTTAAATCATAAAGGAGCATATCATGACAAACGAAGATAAACGTTTCGAACAATTAAGATTTGAACGCAAATTTATAGTTATTCCGTATGTAATTTATGCAGTCATTGTATTACTATTAAATATTTTCTATTCTGATTTGAAAATAACAATGACATTATTCGGACTTTTCTTTGCGTATAATGTAGTCATTTTGTTCATAGCATTTATTAAACATTATAAACGCACATTGTTACTAAGTCTTATATTAACAGTGCTTAGTGGCGCGGCATTCTTTGGAATTATTTATGTTTATGGCATTAATCATTTTTAAATATTAAAAAGAGACTATCTACAATAATCTCATTTGCATTTTATCTAACTAAGTTTAACTTTTGCTTAGAAAAATAATGCTATGAGGATATTCAGTAGATAGTTTTTTATGTTTTAATATTTAAACTTAGATATCGTTTTGTAATTAACCGAGATAACATATCACCTAGCAATATTATTTACAAAATATTTCGATAAATTTGTGTATTTTGCATAAATCGAAAAAGGATGTTTATAAAAATTGTTATAATTAAATTGAGATTAAACAAAGGGGTGACTGTTATGTCAGAAGAAAAAAAGGTAGTTAAACATGAACAACAAAAGAAAGAAAAGACAAAAAAGCAATACAAGCCATTTTGGATTGTTATGAGTTTTATAATACTTATAGTTGTACTATTACTCCCGGCACCTTCAAGTCTGCCAATAATGGCTAAGGCAGTACTAGCTATTTTAGCTTTTGCAGTTATTATGTGGGTAACGGAAGCTGTATCATATCCGGTGTCAGCAACTTTAATTATTGGCTTAATGATATTACTTTTAGGATTTAGCCCGGTTCAAAATTTAGGGGAGAAGCTGGGTAACCCGAAAAGTGGCAGTGCTGTTTTAGCTGGAAGTGATCTTCTAGGAACAAATCATGCATTATCATTAGCGTTTAGTGGATTTGCAACATCAGCTGTAGCTCTCGTTGCAGCCGCATTATTTTTGGCCGCTGCTATGCAAGAAACGAATTTGCATAAAAGACTAGCTCTTATAGTGCTATCAATTGTTGGTAATAAAACTAGAAATATAGTTATTGGGGCAATTATTGTTTCAATTGTACTTGCATTTTTCGTTCCTTCTGCAACAGCTAGAGCAGGGGCAGTTGTACCAATCTTGCTTGGTATGATTGCGGCATTTAAAGTTTCCAAAGATAGCAAGTTAGCGTCTTTATTAATAATTACTTCAGTACAAGCTGTGTCAATTTGGAATATTGGTATCAAAACGGCGGCAGCACAAAATATCGTAGCGATTAATTTTATAAACCATCAATTAGGATTTGATGTTTCATGGGGCGAGTGGTTCTTATATGCAGCGCCTTGGTCCATAGTTATGTCTATAGCTTTATATTTCATCATGATTAAAGTGATGCCTCCAGAAATTAATACAATAGAGGGTGGCAAAGATTTAATAAAAGAAGAATTGCATAAACTTGGCCACGTTAGCGCACGTGAATGGCGTTTAATTGTTATATCGATGTTATTATTACTGTTTTGGTCAACTGAAAAAGTATTACATCCAATTGACTCTGCATCCATTACTATTATTGCTTTAGGTGTTATGTTAATGCCGAAAATTGGTGTCATGACATGGAAACATGTTGAAAATAAAATACCATGGGGAACAATTATCGTGTTTGGTGTAGGTATTTCACTAGGTAATGTTCTTTTGAAAACAGGTGCAGCCCAATGGTTAAGTGATCAAACTTTTGGTGTTTTAGGTTTAAAACATTTACCTATTATCGCGACAATTGCACTTATCACGCTTTTTAATATATTGATTCATTTGGGCTTTGCGAGTGCAACAAGTTTATCATCAGCGTTAATACCTGTTTTTATTTCGCTAACCTCTACGTTACACTTAGGAGACCAGTCTATAGGATTTGTTTTAATTCAACAATTTGTTATTAGTTTTGGTTTCTTATTACCTGTTAGTGCACCTCAAAATATGTTGGCTTATGGCACTGGTACTTTTACGGTGAAAGATTTCTTGAAGACAGGTATACCATTGACAATTGTAGGGTATATTCTAGTGATAGTTTTTAGTATGACTTATTGGAAATGGTTAGGTTTGCTTTAATTAAAAATATAAATAAGAATCTAGGTTATTTTAAAGTGACAAAAAGCTTAATAAAATAAAAAGATAATTGAAGGGTGTTATATTTATGGCAATTGCTGTGTTATTAAATCGAATGTTTCGAATGGAACATAATCCATTATTTGAATATATTTACCAACAAAAAGAAGACATTGATGCATGTTATTTTATCATTCCGGAAGAGGACATGTCTTCAGCTTCTGATTTGAAAGCACAGTTTTATCGCGGTACTTTGAAGCGCTTTTACCAATCGTTGCACGCAGAAAAACTCACACCTTATGTCATGTCTTATGACGATATCATTTCATTTTGTAAAGAAAACAATATCTCTGAAGTAGTGATTGCAGGTGATATTATGAGTTATCACCTTGAAGAATATGATATTTTACATCAACGCTCTTTATTCAATGAAGCACGCATTGCCGTTACTTTGATACGTGGGAATCATTACTTTAAAGCGAGTAAAACAATGAATCAACAAGGGGAGCCATACAAAGTTTTTACTAGTTTCTATAAAAAATGGCGACCTTACTTGAGGCATAGAGACGTATATCACTATGATTTAAAATCATTCGAAGACTTCGTCATTGCATCACCTGATGATTTAGTGTTTGATGACATAGCATTTGGATCCTCACAAATAATTGAACAGAATAAATGGCAACATTTTTTAGATCAAGATATACAGAATTACGAAAGCGGAAGAGACTATTTACCTGAAGTGTTAACAAGTCAGCTAAGTGTTGCTTTAGCATATGGATTATTAGATATTATTGAAATTTTTAATGATTTATTGGCGCGTTATGATGAAGATGAGGCAAACTATGAAGCATTTATACGTGAACTCATTTTTAGAGAATTTTATTATGTGTTAATGACACAGTATCCAGAAACCTCATACCAAGCTTTCAAATCTAAATATCGACAGATAAAATGGTCGCAAAATGAAGCGGATTTTAATGCATGGTGCGAAGGGCAAACAGGATTTCCAATCATTGATGCAGCAATAATGGAATTGACACAAACTGGTTTTATGCACAATCGAATGAGAATGGTTGTGTCGCAATTTTTAACCAAAGATTTATTTATAGATTGGACATGGGGAGAAAAATTCTTTAGAAAGCACCTTATTGACTATGATGCAGCATCAAATATTCATGGATGGCAATGGTCTGCTTCTACAGGTACTGATGCAGTGCCGTATTTTAGAATGTTTAATCCAATAAGACAGAGTGAACGCTTTGATGCTAAAGCTTTGTATATCAAAACATATCTCCCGATTTTCAATCAAATTGATGCAAAATATTTGCATGATACACAACGCAATGAGTCCAACCTTTTTGAACAGGGGATTGAATTAGGTCGTCATTATCCAAGACAAATGGTAGATCATCAAGAAAAACGTACACAAGTTTTAGCTGCATTTAAAGCGCTAGACTAATTCGGCTGAATTGATAGATCAGGAATGAGTAAAACCTGGAGCAGAATTTAAAGTTCTTAAGCAATATAAATAAGCCAATTTCTATTATTGATGTGATAGAAATTGGCTTTGCTCAAATATATAAGTTGTATTTAGTTTTCTTATTAATTTGGTGTTATCTTAGTATGTCCGTAAATAAAGTGAGGTATAGTACGACATACTCTAAAAATGTAGCGAGATAGATATATTTCAATCTAACTTTTATGTTTTGAGGCACTTGCCATTTAGGATATTGTCGTTCGTAATACGACACTTGTTGTATAAATACACCTAGTCCAAATGGTAGCATCATGAGTAAGATACTTCTTAAATAACTTAAACCAATATCATGCCATATGTGTCCAATAATCAATTGAAAGACAATGATAGATACTATTAAAACGATTATATTTATTGTCACTTGTTCAAACGCACTCCTTTTCCAAATAATAGAATTGCTGCTTGCATCACAACCATAAAACATACAAACATAGCAGTTTTAAGCGTAAGACTTTCTAGAATGTGATTTAGAACATGTAAGGGTTCATTAAAGAAATAAACGGAATGTAAGCGTAAGAAACGACCAATATAAATTCCGAATCCATTTAAAAACATTAGTACGACAACAATTAATCTATTAAGCCAACGGTGAGAAGTCAATGTTAGTATTTCAAAATAGATTAAAATCATCACATAAACCGCTAAGAAGACACCAAGCAGTAAATAGGTAAAGTATTTCCACTCACCTAAATTTAGTCCTGCGTAAAAGTTGAATTGAAATTGGTTCAAATGGATTAAATCAGTTACCATATAAAATGTATTTGGTAAAAGTAACACAAATATAAAACTATATATGATAAAGAGTGGCCATTCATACTTTTTATTCGGTTTGAATAATCGTAATAATAGACTAAGCTCAAAAGGTATATATGCTAAAAACAAATTTAAAGTCATAAATTGAAAAATTTTAGTCTCAAAAAGGGAGACGATAAATAATATTAAAAAGTAAATTCTAGCGATGTATCGAGATTGCATCAATAATAAACACTACTTTCTAATGAAAAAAGTTATTCATTCAAATGTGATAGTTATAAACGCATTCAAGTCCTAATTAAAAATTTAATTTAACTCGTTGAAGTATATTAATAAACGAGAATGCATTTATGATTAAGCACTTATGATAACTTGTAATAAAATTTGATTCAACTAAAAAGTAAAGTGCTATTGAGGATCAAGTAAATTTAAACCGACTGCATCGTTGAATGAACGTTGAATGTCCAAATCAGTTACAGTAAGAATGATTTCAGCAGTTGCAGAAACAATTGCTTTAGCGAGATGTCCGCTAAAAGTTTCATATGATTGAGTACCGAAAGTAGCATGCAAATGTGCAAAATGACCATTGTCTAGACGAGAAATATTACCTAATAAGCTCGTCAATTCCAATGGCTCAGTAATATGTTTTTCTTCGTATTGTTTCGTTGTTAAATTGAAAAATTTTAAAACGACGTCATCACATGCACCAATGCCGCTGACAGATGTAAATGTTAAGTCTTGGTCATCTGCAAAGTTTGTTATACATTCAACGATATCTTCGCCTTTTTCTAACACTAGTAGTATAGTATGATTACTTTTTTGCAATTTCATATGATCAATCCCCTTTATTTTAATATGTCATTAATTATACAATTAAATGGAAAATAGTGATAATTACAAAGAAAAAATATTGTCAAATGTAGCAATATTGTAATACAATATAGAAACTTTTTACGAATATTTAGCATGAATTGCAATCTGTCGTGGAAAAGAAAAATAACAGCTTGAAGAGTGACAAGTAGAAAAAAGAGGTGAGCAAATGAATAAACAGATTTTGGTATTATATTTTAATATTTTCTTAATTTTTTTAGGTATCGGTCTAGTGATACCAGTCTTACCTGTTTATTTAAAAGATTTGGGGTTAACTGGTAGTGATTTAGGATTATTAGTTGCTGCTTTCGCCTTATCTCAAATGATTATATCGCCATTCGGTGGTACGTTAGCTGATAAATTAGGAAAGAAATTAATTATATGTATAGGATTAATTTTGTTTTCAGTGTCAGAATTTATGTTTGCTATCGGTCAGAATTTTTTAATTTTGATGTTATCAAGGGTTATCGGTGGTATGAGTGCTGGTATGGTTATGCCTGGGGTGACAGGTTTAATAGCTGATATTTCACCAAGCCATCAAAAAGCAAAAAACTTTGGCTACATATCAGCGATTATCAATTCAGGATTCATTTTAGGACCAGGGATTGGTGGATTTATGGCAGAAGTTTCACATCGTATGCCATTTTATTTTGCAGGTGCATTAGGTATTCTAGCATTTATAATGTCAATTGTATTGATTCACGACCCTAAAAAAGTTTCGACAAATGGATTCCAAAAGTTGGAGCCACAATTGCTAACGAAAATTAACTGGAAAGTGTTTATTACACCAGTTATTCTAACACTTGTATTATCGTTTGGTTTATCTGCATTTGAAACATTGTATTCACTATACACAGCTGACAAGGTAAATTATTCACCTAAAGATATTTCGATTGCAATTACAGGTGGCGGTATCTTTGGTGCACTTTTCCAAATTTATTTCTTTGATAAATTTATGAAATACTTCTCTGAGTTAACATTTATTGCATGGTCATTAATATATTCAGTTATTGTATTAGTGCTATTAGTTATTGCCGATGGTTACTGGACAATTATGGTAATAAGCTTTGTTGTCTTTATCGGGTTCGATATGATAAGACCTGCTATTACAAATTATTTTTCAAATATTGCTGGTGATAGACAGGGATTTGCAGGTGGGTTAAACTCAACATTCACTAGCATGGGGAATTTTATAGGTCCTTTAATCGCAGGTGCGTTATTTGATGTGCACATTGAAGCCCCAATTTATATGGCTATAGGTGTGTCATTAGCTGGTGTTGTCATTGTTTTAATTGAAAAGCAACATAGAGCTAAGTTAAAACAACAAGATTTGTAATATCGCACATGGTTGTCATTCGATTAATGTTTTTCGACAACTAAAGCATTTCAAAATAAGCATCGATTTTCTTACAATTATAGTGAAGAAAAGTCGATGCTTTAAATTTATAAAGATTAAAAACTTTTAAGTGTTTTAGTCTTTATATTTAAATGTTATATGTAACAAAAAATGATTTTGAGTAATAAACGTGTTACAAATATTACATTCTTTTTAAATTGCAATCCACATACCTAATTCATTAACGTTAATGTGTTAAGATGATAAAAAATGAGTAAGGAAATGTGGGTAAGGGGATGACAGTAAAAAATTTATTTTTAGGCTTTGTTGCTGTAATATTAACTGTTTGTTTAATTGGTTTATTAATTTTAGCAACAAATGAAGATGCGCTTGCTAAGGTACATAAAACGATTAATACGCTTAACGCGATAAATGTATCAACTGAAGATACTTATAAAAAGAAAATGGATATTCTCAATATTCATACTGCTAAAGCATCTGAAGTGAATGAAAATGTGAAAAAGCAAAATCATTTTAAGCATCGTGTGAATGCAAATAAATCAAATTCTTTTAACGAACAAGAGTGCCAAGTTATTGCTGATCGTTATGCAGATAAGCATATCAATGATAATTATGGTTTAGAAAGAATTTCTAAGACAAATCATGGATATAATTATGTTTATTCCAATGATAATTCAACGAGTAAGCAACATGTAAGTATTTCAAATCAAGGCATAATAACGAAATAATAGATGGAACAGTGTATTCTAATTGGATATACTGTTTTTATTTTGCAATATTTTAATTTAAAAAGGTGAAATCAACTTATAAAATGATGTAAATGTTATGTCAAAATCAACCAATCCGTAATGTATTTTAAAATGTTAATATAGTTCTGAAGAAGTATAAATGAGGTGTTGAAATGGCTAAAAATAAGAAAACGAACGCGATGCGTATGCTTGATCGTGCAAAAATTAAATACGAAGTTCATAGCTTTGAGGTACCAGAAGAACATTTATCTGGCCAAGAAGTCGCAGAACTCATACAAGCAAATGTTAAAACAGTTTTTAAAACACTTGTTCTAGAAAATGCAAAACATGAACATTTTGTATTTGTTATCCCAGTAAGTGAAACTTTAGATATGAAAAAGGCAGCTGCTATGGTTGGAGAGAAGAAATTGCACCTTATGCCTTTAGATAATTTGAAAAATGTAACGGGATACATTCGTGGTGGGTGTTCGCCTGTTGGTATGAAAACATTGTTTCCAACAGTCGTTGACAAATCCTGTGAAAATTATAGTCATATCAGTGTGAGTGGTGGGCTTCGAACAATGCAAATCACGATAGCTGTTGAGGATTTGATTACAATAACTAAAGGCAAAATTGGAGCAGTTATCCATGAATGATTAATAACAACAAAAATTATGGGGCAAGATTAGAGTGTGACAGAGATGAAATTTTTATAAAATTCATTTCTGCCACACTCCTTTTTGATTGAATTAGCATTTTACGATCATAAACAGTCATGATAATTGAGTGTTTGAACATAAAAATGTAATTTTATCGTCACAATTTGATTGTTTGTGATTGTTTTTGGTAATTTATGATTGAAAAGTGAAAGCGTACTCATTATAATACAGAGTGAGATGGGGTGATGATGATAATTACAGAAAAAAGACACGAGTTAATATTAGAAGAACTTTCGCACAAAGATTTTTTGACTTTGCAAGAATTAATAGATCGAACTGGATGCAGTGCTTCAACAATACGAAGAGATTTATCTAAACTGCAACAATTAGGGAAATTGCAACGTGTGCATGGTGGTGCAATGTTAAAAGAAAATCGTATGGTTGAGGCGAATTTAACTGAAAAATTAGCAACGAATCTCGATGAAAAGAAAATGATTGCTAAAATAGCAGCTAATCAAATCAATGATAATGAATGCCTATTTATCGATGCTGGTTCATCTACATTGGAGCTAATTAAATATATTCAAGCGAAAGATATCATTGTGGTAACCAATGGTTTAACACATGTAGAAGCTTTACTTAAAAAAGGTATTAAAACAATTATGCTAGGTGGTCAAGTTAAAGAAAATACACTTGCTACGATTGGTTCAAGTGCCATGGAGATATTAAGACGATATTGTTTCGATAAAGCTTTTATCGGGATGAATGGATTAGATATTGAACTTGGATTAACTACTCCCGATGAGCAAGAGGCATTAGTTAAACAAACAGCAATGTCATTAGCCAATCAATCATTTGTACTTATAGATCATTCTAAGTTTAATAAAGTATATTTTGCTCGTGTACCTTTGCTAGAAAGTACGACAATCATCACATCTGAAAAAGCATTAAATCAAGAATCGTTAAAAGAATACCAACAAAAGTATCACTTTATAGGAGGGACTTTATGATTTATACAGTGACTTTCAATCCTTCAATTGACTATGTCATTTTTACAAATGATTTTAAAATTGATGGTTTGAACAGAGCAACAGCAACATATAAATTTGCTGGGGGAAAAGGTATTAATGTCTCACGTGTTTTAAAGACATTGGATGTTGAGTCAACTGCTTTGGGATTTGCAGGTGGATTTCCTGGGAAATTCATTATAGATACATTAAAAAACAGTGCAATTCAATCGAATTTTATTGAAGTTGATGAAGATACACGTATTAATGTGAAATTAAAAACAGGACAAGAAACAGAAATCAATGCACCGGGTCCTCATATAACGTCAGCACAATTTGAACAATTGTTACAACAAATTAAAAATACAACAAGCGAAGATATAGTTATTGTTGCTGGAAGTGTACCAAGTAGTATTCCAAGCGATGCGTATGCGCAAATTGCACAAATTACAGCACAGACAGGTGCTAAATTAGTAGTCGACGCTGAAAAAGAATTGGCTGAAAGCGTTTTACCATATCATCCACTATTTATTAAACCTAATAAAGACGAATTAGAAGTGATGTTTAATACAACAGTGAACTCAGACGAAGATGTTATTAAATATGGTCGTTTGTTAGTTGATAAAGGTGCGCAATCTGTTATTGTCTCACTTGGCGGTGATGGTGCTATTTATATTGATAAAGAAATCAGTATTAAAGCAGTTAATCCACAAGGGAAAGTGGTTAATACAGTTGGCTCTGGTGATAGTACAGTTGCAGGCATGGTGGCTGGAATTGCTTCAGGTTTAACGATTGAAAAAGCATTCCAACAAGCAGTCGCATGCGGTACTGCCACGGCATTTGATGAGGACTTAGCAACACGGGACGCTATAGAAAAAATAAAATCACAAGTTACGATTAGCGTACTTGATGGGGAGTGAAAATAATGAGAGTAACAGAGTTATTAACAAAAGATACAATAGCAATGGATTTAATGGCAAATGACAAAAATGGTGTTATTGATGAGTTAGTAAATCAATTAGACAAAGCAGGTAAATTAAGTGATGTCTCGTCATTTAAGAAAGCGATTCACAATCGAGAATCACAAAGTACGACTGGTATCGGCGAAGGTATTGCTATTCCACATGCGAAAGTAGCCGCAGTTAAGTCTCCAGCTATCGCATTCGGTAAATCTAAAGAAGGTTTAGATTACCAAAGTTTAGATATGCAACCAGCTCATTTATTCTTTATGATTGCAGCGCCAGAAGGTGGTGCCCAAACACATTTAGATGCTTTAGCTAAACTATCTGGTATTTTAATGGATGAAAATGTACGTGAAAAATTATTACATGCATCGTCTCCAGAAGAAGTGTTAGCAATTATTGATCATGCTGATGATGAAGCGACAAAAGAAGAAGAGGCAGAAGCTGAAGCACAACAAGTTGCTGCTGTAGAAGCAAATCAAGACACTAATGGATCAAACGAGCCATATGTATTAGCTGTAACTGCTTGTCCAACAGGTATTGCACATACGTACATGGCACGTGACGCATTGAAAAAACAAGCGGATAAGATGGGGATTAAAATTAAAGTAGAAACGAACGGTTCAAGTGGTATTAAAAACCATTTAACGGAACAAGATATTAAAAATGCAACAGGTATCATTGTTGCTGCTGATGTTCATGTTGAGACGGATCGCTTCGATGGTAAAAATGTCGTAGAAGTACCAGTCGCAGATGGTATTAAACGCCCAGAAGAATTAATTAATAAAGCATTAGATACAAGTCGTAAACCTTTTGTTGCCCGTGATGGTCAAAGAAAAGGTAACTCAAATGACAGTCAAGAAAAATTAAGCCCAGGTAAAGCTTTCTATAAACACTTAATGAACGGTGTTTCTAACATGTTGCCACTTGTAATATCTGGTGGTATTTTAATGGCAATCGTGTTTTTATTTGGTGCAAACTCATTTGATCCAAAAAGCTCAGAGTACAATGCGTTTGCAGAGCAGCTTTGGAACATTGGTAGTAAAAGTGCATTCGCGTTAATCATTCCAATTTTATCTGGATTCATTGCACGTAGTATTGCGGATAAACCTGGATTCGCTTCAGGTCTTGTAGGTGGTATGTTAGCAATTTCAGGTGGTTCAGGGTTTATTGGTGGTATTATTGCAGGTTTCTTAGCAGGTTACTTAACACAAGGTGTTAAAGCCATGACACGTAAGTTACCACAAGCATTAGAGGGATTAAAGCCGACATTAATTTATCCACTATTAACAGTGACAGCTACAGGCTTATTGATGATTTATGTCTTTAATCCACCAGCATCTTGGTTAAATCATTTGTTATTAGATGGATTAAACAATTTATCAGGTTCTAATATTGTATTATTAGGTTTAGTTATTGGCGCAATGATGGCGATTGATATGGGCGGTCCATTCAACAAAGCGGCATATGTTTTTGCAACAGGTGCGTTGATTGAAGGTAATGCAGCACCAATTACAGCTGCAATGATTGGTGGTATGATTCCACCGTTAGCAATTGCGACAGCGATGTTAATTTTCAGACGTAAATTTACAAAAGAACAACGTGGTTCAATTATCCCTAACTATGTGATGGGTATGTCATTTATTACAGAAGGTGCGATTCCATTCGCGGCTGCCGATCCATTACGTGTTATTCCTTCAATGATGATTGGGTCAGGTATAGGTGGCGCAATCGCTTTAGGTTTAGGTTCTCGAATTACTGCGCCACACGGTGGTATTATCGTAATTGTTGGTACGGATGGTGCACATTTACTGCAAACACTTATTGCACTTGTAGTAGGTACATTAGTTTCAGCATTAATTTACGGTTTAATCAAACCCAAGTTAACTGAAACAGAAATCGAAGCTTCAAAATCAATGGACGAATAACTTTTATGATTTAAAATGATTGTCAGCAATGACGTTACATTAATTTGTCAGTCGATTGAATATATGTTAATTTAATATGTCGTGTTAACGGTAGTTTATATAAAACTATTAAAACACCTTCCATTAATTCAGTTTTTATGAATGGATGCGAAGGTGTTTTTAATTTTAGATAAATGAATGAAGAAATAGACACCACAAATGTATAGACTTTTTTAATATTTTGCAAAAAGTTATGCCAATTGGTGTAGATATAGTAAAATATGAGTGTCTTAAAGTGAAAATTTATAAATAAAGAAGGGTTTATACGTGTCAGAATTAATTATATATAACGGCAAAGTTTATACTGAAGATGGCAAAATCGATAATGGTTACATTCATGTGAAAGATGGACAGATTGTTGCAATTGGAGAAGTGAATGATAAAGCAGCGATTGATAATGATACGACAAATAAAATTCAAGTGATTGATGCAAAAGGTTATCATGTAGTGCCAGGTTTTATCGATATACATATTCATGGTGGTTATGGTCAAGATGCAATGGATGGATCATATGATGGTTTAAAATATCTATCTGAAAATTTGTTGTCTGAAGGTACGACATCATACTTGGCAACGACAATGACGCAATCGACTGATAAAATAGATGAAGCACTTATAAATATTGTTAAATATGAGGTGGAGCAAGATGTTCACAATGCAGCGGAAATTGTAGGTATACATCTGGAAGGGCCATTTATATCTGAAAATAAAGTTGGTGCTCAACATCCGCAATACGTTGTACGCCCATTTATCGATAAAATTAAACATTTTCAAGAGACTGCTAACGGATTAATAAAGATTATGACGTTTGCACCTGAAGTTGAAGGTGCAAAAGAAGCGCTTGAAACGTATAAAGATGATATTATTTTTTCAATTGGTCATACAGTGGCAACATACGAAGAAGCAGTTGAAGCTGTTGAGCGAGGAGCTAAACATGTCACGCATTTATATAATGCAGCGACGCCATTCCAACATAGAGAACCAGGTGTTTTTGGGGCAGCATGGTTGAATGATGCTTTACATACCGAAATGATTGTTGATGGCACACATTCTCATCCGGCATCGGTTGCAATTGCTTACCGTATGAAAGGTAATGAACGTTTTTATTTAATTACCGATGCAATGCGTGCAAAAGGTATGCCTGAAGGAGAATATGATTTGGGTGGCCAAAAAGTAACAGTTCAATCGCAACAAGCACGTCTTGCAAATGGTGCGCTTGCTGGTAGTATTTTAAAAATGAATCATGGGTTACGTAACTTAATATCATTTACAGGTGATACATTAGATCATTTATGGCGTGTAACAAGTTTAAATCAAGCCATTGCATTAGGTATCGATGATAGAAAAGGTAGTATTAAAGTAAATAAGGATGCAGATCTTGTTATTCTAGATGATGACATGAATGTAAAATCTACAATAAAACAAGGTAAAGTTCACACATTTAGCTAATAATTAATCATAATTAAATGTATGCAATAGATTTAATCTGTTAACATAAGCACTTTATATTATGATAAAATAGAAGCAATAACATTTTTTTCTGGGGGTGTCTAAATGGGAAGGCGATAACATGTAGTTGTAATTTAAGTCATAGTGATAAATTTGAATGCGTGTTACCCATGAGTGACACATATAACATGGAGGTGAATCCCTAGAAATAGGGAATTAATTGGAAACTTCGACCATAATTAGTTTGATTATATTTATTCTATTAATTGCATTAACCACAGTATTTGTTGGTTCAGAATTTGCATTAGTAAAAATTAGAGCAACAAGAATTGAACAGCTAGCAGATGAAGGAAATAAACCTGCTAAAATAGTAAAAAAGATGATTGCTAATCTAGATTATTATCTTTCTGCTTGTCAGTTAGGTATCACAGTAACATCTTTAGGGTTAGGTTGGCTTGGTGAACCAACGTTTGAAAAGCTATTACACCCGATATTTGAAGCAATCAATTTACCAACTGCATTAACGACGACGATTTCGTTTGCAGTATCATTTATAATCGTTACGTATTTGCATGTAGTACTTGGTGAATTAGCGCCTAAATCTATAGCGATTCAACATACTGAAAAGCTTGCTTTAGTATATGCAAGACCATTGTTCTATTTCGGTAACATTATGAAACCATTGATTTGGCTGATGAATGGTTCTGCACGTGTTATTATTAGAATGTTTGGTGTAAATCCTGATGCCCAAACTGATGCAATGTCAGAAGAAGAAATCAAAATTATTATTAACAATAGTTATAATGGTGGAGAAATCAACCAAACTGAATTGGCATATATGCAAAATATCTTTTCATTCGATGAAAGACATGCAAAAGATATTATGGTACCTAGAACTCAAATGATTACACTAAATGAACCTTTTAATGTAGACGAATTACTAGAAACAATAAAAGAACATCAATTTACGCGTTATCCAATTACTGATGATGGTGATAAAGACCATATTAAAGGATTTATTAACGTTAAAGAGTTTTTAACTGAATATGCTTCTGGAAAAACAATTAAAATTGCAAACTATATACATGAGTTGCCAATGATTTCAGAGACAACACGTATCAGTGATGCATTAATTAGAATGCAACGTGAACATGTACATATGAGTCTGATTATAGATGAATATGGTGGAACGGCAGGTATTTTAACGATGGAAGATATTTTAGAAGAAATCGTTGGGGAAATTCGTGATGAATTTGATGATGATGAAGTGAATGATATCGTTAAAATTGATAATAAGACATTCCAAGTAAATGGTAGAGTACTATTGGATGATTTAACTGAAGAGTTCGGTATAGAATTTGATGACTCTGAGGATATTGATACGATAGGTGGATGGTTACAATCTCGTAATACCAGCTTACAAAAAGATGATTACGTGGATACAACTTATGATCGCTGGGTTGTTTCAGAAATCGATAACCACCAAATTATTTGGGTAATGTTAAACTATGAATTTAATGAAGCGAGACCTACTATCGGACAGACTGATGAAGATGAAAAATCAGAATAGATATTAATATATAAACCAACTAAGAATGATTTAATTCATTTTTGGTTGGTTATTTTTTTGACTAAAATTAATGAAAAGTGAAAATATTACTTGAACTCAATATCTTTAATGATTTAATGAATATTTTTTATTGAAAGCGATAATTCGTATTAATTGAGTTTGTTGAAAAAATTAGGGTAATGTAAAGATATAAAAGATACATAGATTGGAGAGATATAAAGATGTTGAATGAGATACAAATATTAAAAAATGGATACCCGATGCCTTCAGTTGGATTAGGTGTTTATAAAATCTCTGACGAAGATATGACTAAAGTTGTAAATGCTGCAATTGACGCAGGCTATAGAGCGTTTGATACAGCATACTTTTATGATAATGAGACTTCACTAGGACGAGCATTAAAGGATAATGACGTCGATAGAGAAGATTTGTTTATAACAACGAAGTTATGGAATGACTATCAAGGTTATGAGAAAACATTCGAATATTTCAACAAATCGATTGAAAATTTACAAACTGATTATCTTGATTTATTTCTAATACATTGGCCTTGTGAAGCAGATGGTCTATTTTTAGAAACATATAAAGCTATGGAAGAACTTTACGAGCAAGGTAAGGTAAAAGCAATAGGTGTATGTAATTTTAATATTCATCATCTAGAAAAATTAATGGCTCAATCAAGTATCAAACCAATGGTGAATCAAATTGAGGTACATCCATATTTTAACCAACAGGAATTACAAGAGTTTTGTGATCGTCACGATATTAAAGTGACTGCATGGATGCCTTTGATGAGAAATAGAGGACTACTAGACGACCCTGTCATTGTTAAAATTGCTGAAAAATATCATAAAACACCAGCACAAGTTGTATTGCGTTGGCATTTAGCACACAATAGAATTATTATTCCAAAATCTCAGACACCTAAACGCATTCAAGAAAATATAGATATTTTAGATTTTAATTTAGAATTAACAGAAGTAGCTGAAATTGATGCTTTAAATAGAAATGCAAGACAAGGTAAAAATCCAGATGATGTGAAAATTGGGGATTTAAAATAACTGGATGTTAAATTTTACGTTTATGAATGCCTTTTAATGTGTACATTAAAATAAATGAGTTGGTTTTTACTATTTGATAAAACAATACTCAGGTACATTCAAAATCTTTTAAATAAAAAGGATGGACATAGATGAAAATTAGAGTCGTCATTCCTTGTTTTAATGAAGGGGAAGTCATTACACAAACACATCAACAATTAACTGAAATACTTTCACAAGATAGTAGTGTGAAAGGCTATGATTATAATATGCTTTTCATAGATGATGGTAGTACGGATACCACTATAGATGAAATGCAACATCTTGCCACAATAGATAGACATGTCAGCTTTATTTCTTTTAGTAGAAATTTTGGAAAAGAAGCAGCTATGATTGCAGGTTACCAGCATAGTACTGAATTTGATGCAGTCATCATGATAGATTGTGATTTGCAACATCCACCTGAATATATTCCGAAAATGGTTGAAGGTTTTATGGAAGGGTATGATCAAGTGATTGCAAAGCGTGATAGAAGTGGTGAAAATTTTAGTCGCAAAACATTAAGCCATTTGTACTATAAGTTAGTTAATTGCTTTGTAGAAGAAGTACAATTTGATGATGGTGTTGGTGATTTTAGACTTTTAAGTCAAAGAGCTGTTAAGTCCATTGCATCACTTGAAGAATATAATCGATTTTCAAAAGGATTATTTGAATGGATAGGATATAATACTAAAGTGTTTACGTATCAAAATGTTGCGAGACAAAAAGGAGAATCTAAGTGGTCCTTTAAAAAGTTATTTAATTATGGTATTGATGGATTGATTTCCTTTAATAGTAAACCTTTGAGAATGATGATATATCTTGGCTTATTTATTTTTTCAATAAGCGTGTTATATATTATCTATTTATTCATCAATATTATGATTTCTGGTGTTAATATTCCAGGATATTTTTCAACGATTGCAGCTATTTTATTATTAGGCGGCATACAGTTAATTTCAATTGGTGTTGTAGGTGAATATATTGGCAGGATATATTATGAAGTTAAGGCACGTCCTAAATATATTATTCAAGCTACAAATCTTTCAAGTATTGAAAATGATGAGAAGGATACCCATAAAATTTACTCTAAATAAACAAAAAAAGAAGCCCTCATCAATGAGAGCTTCTTTTTAGTCTTTGCATTTTATTTTATAAATAAATCGGATTATGACGTAATGTCTAATTTGTGTAATGTTACAGTCATCGTAGTTCCTACATCTATATCACTGCTTACACTGATTTTTGCGTTATTTTGTTGCGCGAGTTCATTAGCTATATATAAGCCTAATCCAGAACCACCCGTTTTTGTATTACGAGAGTTTTCTACTCTGAATGTTCGTTCGAATATACGTTCTTGTAGTTCTGGTATAATGCCAATACCTTCATCGCTAATAGCAATGTCGATAGTATCTTGATCTTTATTTTCACTAATATTAATATCAATGCGACTACCAACATTTGAAAATTTTAGCGCATTATCAAGTAAGTTTGTTAAAATACGCTCAAGTGGCGTTCGATATTGATAAAATGCATCAATTTCGCTACAGAAATTCACTTCTAATGTACGGTTTTCATGTTTGATACGTTGCTCATATGGTTGCAATATTGATACAAGTAATTGGTCTAGTTGTATTAATTCTGGGGGATATGTTTTACCTGTATTTAAAGTGATAATATGAGTCATATCATCAAATAATGTTGATAATCTGTTTGCTTGTTTAATTAATATGTCGTATGACTCTTTAATCTCATGATCCTTTGTGATTATACCATCACGTAGTCCTTCAGAATATGAAATAATGCTTGCTAAAGGTGTTTTTAAATCATGGGCTAAGTTTTGAATCAGTTCTGTTTTTTCTTGTTGTTCGGATTTAATTTGATTCATTTGTTGCGTAATTTCAGAAGCCATTTTATTAAAAGATTGATTTAATTCATAAATTTCTTTTGGTGAATTAAACGTTTTATCATTGCTTGCGTAATTTCCGTTAGCAAATTGCTTAGTTTTTATATTAAACTGCTTAATTTTTTGTATAAGTGGATTAATAAAAATACTACATATTAATAAGGTTAAACAGCTTGTAATTATTGTCGTTAAGGTCAAAGTTAGTGTCATATGGCCATTAAACCACATTAAAATATATGCAATTGCTAAAATAGTTGAAGTTAATAGTATACTCGATACGACGCCAATAATGATTTGACTTCTAATTGATAACACCATTATCGGCTCCTTTCAAATTTATATCCTAATCCCCATACAGTTGTGATGGTATATGTTGTAAAGCTCTCTTTTTCTAATTTTTCTCTAATACGGTGTATATGGACATTCACGGTATTAGCATCTTCGTAATAGTCATATCCCCAAACTTTTTCAAGTAATTCTGATTTAGAAATAACTTCATTTTCTCTAGAAGCTAAATACCACAATAACTCAAATTCCTTAATACGCATAGGGACTTCGTGACCATTTACAGTCACAACTTTACTTAAGTTAATAAGTGTTAATTCATCAAACGACAGTTGTTCAACTGGTTGATGATGGTATTTCTTCATTCTTGTAAGTAAATTATTAATACGTAAAACGAGTTCCCTTGGACTAAATGGTTTTTTGACATAGTCATCTGCACCTAAAGTTAAGGCATAAATGGTATCATGTTCTTGTGTTTTGGCAGTTAAATAGATAAAGGGGATATCTAATTTTTGCCTTTTCATTTCTTTGACAATGTCGTAACCATTAACTTCTGGCATCATGATATCAAGTACCATGATATCAATATCATTTGATAGTAAAGAAATTGCTTCTTTACCGCTAGTTGTCGTTGTTACTTTGTAACCTTCATATTCAAAATAGGTTTGACAAATGTCTACAATGTCTTGTTCATCATCCACGATCAGTAAGTGGGTCATCTATTTTTTCACCTCTGTTCTTACGACCTCTAAAGTAATTAATGATTTCTTTAAGTGAAATCTGTTTTAACAATGAGTGACTCATTAGTAAAAGGATAAAGAAAGTTAATTGAAGAGGATACGTAAATATCATATCTGCTAAGATATAATTTATCATAACAAAGGCTCCAAAGAAACTAGCAGCATATGCAAAAACTCCAAAAATTAAACCTAATCCAATTGCAATCTCTCCGAGTGGGACAACAATATCAAATAATGACGTCGTATGTGCAACTATATTTGCGAAAAACCACTTATACCACTCTGGTGAATCAGTATTGTTAGCGATGACTGGTACTAAACCTTTCAGCGTAAATCCGCCCGTTAATTTTTCATAGCCTTGCATTAACATAACAATACCTGAACCCACACGAATGATAAATGTAACGAGTAGCAATAATTTATTCATGATGTTCACATTCTTTCTATTTATTGTGTGTAATTTATATAAACATAAGATTAAGCAACATAATGTGATTTGTAGTGTTATGTGAACAGGAAGTGTTTGAGCTCATGGGTTGCTTAAGCTAAACAAACCTCAAGCTCTAAAAAAATTTACTTATGTGCTCTACAATCTTATGGGATTTAATAGTTGTATATATATTGAAAAAAGGAAAGTATGATTTCTACAAGCTAAGGGGGCTGTGAAATCATACGCTTTCCATTGAGTAATGAGTGTAATGTATATTTTAAAATTTGTAATGTATAGTAATAGTATGTTGTAAATAAAAGTTTAACTCAGAAATTGATTATTTTAATTTAGCGCCGCCGAAGATGACGTGAGCTTTTTTACAATAGATTGTTACTTCATCATATTTGCTTAAATCTACATTTTTAAGATCAAATGTTTGTTTTTCTTTATCGTAGTCAACCATTGCGATTTCTTTACCGTTTTTAATGTCGCCATTTTTTGTTAGGTAGACGTATAAATCTGGACCTTTTGATGATTTGTAGTTAGTAAGCATTAATTTACCATTTTTAATCTCAGCTTTACCTTCAACAGTTTCACCGTTTTTAGAACTGAATGTACCAGTTAGGTGTTTTGTTTTATCAGTTTTAACATTGCTATCTTCTGACTTTGTTTTTTGTTCAGTTTTGTTACCTTGATCTTGTGAATTAGAATTACCACAAGCGCCTAAAGTTAATACAGCGGCAGCAGCACCAACTGCTAAAAAATATTTTGTATTCATGCTAACGCCTCATTTCTTCAATTTGATAAGTTAAGTTTAAAATGAAGGCAAATAATATGCCATTAACTAATTCTTAACTTCGTTTAAATATCGCTTAACTAATATTGAAGAAAGAATAATTTGAAAATGAAAATAATTGTCTGATTTAAATAAATAGGAGTCAAAATAAGAGGAGGGCGGTTTTTTAAGTGAGAAAATATTTATCTAAACTAGTTATCACTATAAAACACTTCTGATATATCGAACTAAGAATATCAGAAGTGTTTTATAGTTTTGATATTAAAATTTATAAACCTTTTGCCACAATAAAAACAACAAGAAAATAAGATAGACGATTAAATACAAGTACCAATATGGTGTTAAAACCATCATAACGATAAATGAAATGTTAATAATGATAAGTCCTTTAATCATTAGTTTCTTTATTTTGTTATTATTTTCAGCAGTTTCATCTAAGTTATTAAATGTTGAAATAAACAACATAATACCACCAATGATGAAAATGGCAGGGGCTAAAAATGGAATAGACATATATATTGATTGTGTACTTGAAAAGTCGGTAACACGTTGCGTTAAACTGACAACAATCGTTAATATGATAGCAATAAATTTTTGGTCTGTAATGTATACAGGTTTTAATTTTTTATCAATGTAAAACTGTAGTATCGTCCAAATGATAAACATCGTTATAGTACACAGAGTAATAAAGTTATATTTATCAATTATGAATGTATTTATAAAGGCGTTTATAGTTATAGATAACAACATTGCACTTAATGATAAATGTTGCATTTGATGCCTATATAAATTGAATCCAGTTATAAGTACGACGATAGCAATATTAATTAATATATATACAATCATGATGGACTCCTGTTCGTTATACTTCAATCAACTATTATATCAATTAATATATTGTTATTCATTAGATATGACTTGTAAAAAGTAAAATAAGTTATCCTTTATACACCTTTTTTATTACTCCAAAGTAATGTATGAAGTTGTGGTAACACATAAACGTGATTCATATCATTACTTTGCATAACTAAATCCACCAACTGCTCGTAGCGTTCTAACAACTTTTCGGTATGATTATCTACGCTGTCTGATAAATATGGGTTACCAACTTGTAAATAGAAGGGAATATCTGGATAACGGTGGTGTATCATTTTGGCAAAATCATAATCTTTATCGTCGAATACAACTACTTTTAAGTTTAATGAGGAAGGTACGCATTGTGCAATCACTTCATCTAACTTTTTTAAATCAGGCGTCATAGTTGAACTTGGTGGTTTTGGACTAATCGTTAAATCATCAATTTGTGTCATCCAAGGTTGGAATTTACTGCCTTGCGTCTCCAGTGCGCTGAAAATACCTTTATCTTGAAATAAGTCAACTAACTCTTGGATACCTTTAATTAATGCTGGGTTACCACCAGAAATTGTAACGTGGTTAAATAAATCGCCACCAATTCGTTTTAATTCATCATAAATTTCTTCAGCGGTCATGAGTTTTATATCGCTTTTAGCACTACCATCCCAAGTAAATGCAGAATCACACCAGCTACAGCGATAATCACATCCAGCTGTTCTCACAAACATCGTTTTTCTACCGATTACTCGACCTTCACCCTGAATGGTTGGACCGAATATTTCGAGTACAGGAATTTTAGCCATTAGTTACACCTGTTCCTTTGGTCTAAATACGACATAACTTGTTGGTGTTTCTCTTACAAATACTTGAATACATTTTGGTTGGTGTTCGAGCGATGCCAAATTTTCTTTAACAATTTGATAAATTGTTTCCGCTACGATTTCAGTTGAAGGGATTTTGTTTTTAAAAGCAGGTAAGTTATTTAACAGTTGATGGTCAAATTTACCGTGTATCATCTTTTTCAAATGACTAAAGTTCACTAAAAAGCCAGTGTCATCTAGTTTATCACCGACAATTGTTAAATTAACAAAGTAAGTATGACCATGGACATTTTGACAAATACCTGCTTCTTCACACGGAATGTGATGTGCAGCTGAAAAATTAAAATCTTTATTTAATTCGAATTGATATGGATGCGTTGTACTAGGATAGATTTGTTGTAACAATTTAAAGCGCTCCTTTACTTTCAAGATATTGATTTAGTCCACGTTGACGTAAATGACAAGCTGGACATTCACCACAGCCATCCCCAATGATACCGTTATAGCATGTTAATGTTTTTGTACGAATATAATCTAAAACTTCGAGTTCATCACTTAATTTCCACGTTTCTGCTTTGTTTAACCACATTAAAGGAGTATGAATAACAAAATCTTTGTCCATAGCTAGGCTTAATGTTACGTTCATTGATTTTATAAAACTATCGCGACAGTCTGGGTAGCCTGAAAAGTCTGTTTCACATACGCCTGTAATAATATGCTTAGCCCCAATTTGATAAGCTAGAGCGCCTGCAAACGACAAGAAAAGTAAATTTCTAGCTGGAACAAATGTATTAGGTATACCATCTTCATTATTAGTAATTTCCATATCATGTTGTGTTAATGCGTTTGGAGTAAGTTGTGATAATAATGACATATCTAAAACGTGGTGTTTCATTCCTTGATCTTGTGCAATTTGTTTTGCGACTTCAATTTCAGTATCATGTCTTTGTCCATAATTAAACGTTACGAGTTCAACTTCTTTGAATTGTTTTTTTGCATAAAAGAGACATGTTGTACTGTCTTGACCACCACTAAAGACAACGATGGCTTTTTCATTATTTAATACACTTTCCATTTTGTAATTGCTCCTATCATTAATAATATTAATAAAGAGGTTAATGGCATTGATAAGCCCGTTTTTAATTTATAAAATAAAAAAAGCCTATCTCCATAAAAGATAGACGAAAGAAATGGGTTGCTCCTATAATATATATTAAAGGTTTACCAACGAATGTTTGAAATTTCAATGTCTAGTTTTTTATAGAGGGTTTCAGCTAGGAACCTCTGATATTCATTTATGTACGATGAATAGAATATACCATATATTAGTTAAAATCAAGGTCAGGATAATGACAATGCCTTTAAAGTTTTAGCTACATCCAATACATATTATAAAAATAAAACACATTTAGAACGGAGTATACAATGATTCTAGTCATAGATAATAATGATTCATTTACATATAATTTAATAGACTATATTAAGACTCAAACGAAACTAACAGTTCAAGTTGTTGGTATTGATAATCTGCTGATAGAAGACGTCATTAATATGAAGCCAAAAGCAATTGTTATTTCACCAGGGCCGGGTAATCCTGATGATTATCCAATCTTGAATGAAGTGTTAGAACAATTTTATCAGCGTGTACCTATACTAGGTGTATGTTTAGGATTTCAATGTATCGTGTCTTATTTTGGTGGAAATATCATTCACGGCTATCATCCTGTACACGGACATACTACACAGTTACGCCATACCAATGAAGGTATTTTTCAAGGACTGCCTCAAAATTTCAATGTAATGCGTTATCATTCATTAATTGCTGACGGAGCGACTTTTCCAAATTGCTTAAAGGTTACAGCAAAAAACGATGAAGCGATTATTATGGCATTTGAGCATATTACATTTCCGGTTTTTGGTGTGCAATATCATCCTGAATCTATTTTGAGTGAATACGGTTATCGACAGGTTGAATTATTTTTATCGAAGGTAGGTGATTATTGTGAGAATAGAATATAATTATCGCTACTATCTAACTGAAAATGAATATAAGCAATACCATATTCAATTAAAGGGATTTATAAAGAAGTATGTTGCCACTAAGTTGGCTGATGTGGGAGAAGTGATACACTTTGCACAAGCGCAGCAACGACAAGGTAGATATGTTTCGTTATATTTAAGTTACGAAGCGGCAAAGTATTTTAATCATGTTATGTGTACACATTCATTAGCTAAAGATGATATTTATGCAGTAGCTTATAGTTTTAAAAAAGCGGAAAACATAAATTCAATATATGAACATCAAACTTCTTATGTATCAAAACATCATTTTTCATTTGTTGAATCTTCTGAGGTTATGATGACTAATATTAAACGTGTCCAACAAGCAATTGTTGAAGGCGAAACGTATCAGGTGAACTATACGGCGCGCTTAACGGATAACATTTATTATCCTATTAGTACTTTATATGAACGATTAACTCAATTTAGTAATGGTAATTATACTGCGTTATTACAAACTGATGAAATCCAAGTAGCGTCTATCTCACCAGAATTATTTTTTCAAAAAGGACAATTTAACAATGTCGATAACGTTATCATAAGCAAACCGATGAAAGGGACAATGCCTAGAGGTAAAACGGAAGCTGAAGATCAACAGTATTATAAAACATTGCAAACTTCTTCGAAAGATCGTGCAGAAAATGTCATGATTGTTGATTTACTAAGAAACGATATAGGGAGAATATCACAGAGTGGCTCAATTAAGGTGTATAAACTATTTTTCATTGAGGCATATAAAACTGTATTTCAAATGACTTCGATGGTAAGTGGAACTTTAAAAACTAATACAGACTTAACTCAAATTTTAACATCGTTATTTCCTTGTGGTTCGATTACAGGTGCACCGAAACTGAATACAATGAAATATATTAAACAATTAGAAAGTTCACCTCGTGGAATATACTGCGGAGCAATTGGACTATTACTTCCAACTGAAGATGATAAAATGATTTTTAATATTCCGATTCGTACTATTGAGTATAAATATGGACAAGCGATTTATGGAGTCGGAGCAGGTATTACAATTGATTCTAAGCCAAAAGATGAAGTAAATGAATTTTACGCAAAAACCAAGATTTTGGAGATGTTATAATGCAATTATTTGAAACAATGAGAATTGATAATGGACATATCCCTAGACTTACTTATCATACTAATCGCATAAAATGTTCTTCTGAGCGATTAAACTTTAAATTTGATGAACATGCATGGCGAAATGAATTAAACGATGTAACAACAAAGTATCACAGTGGCCAATATAGACTTAAAATCGTATTACATGCTGAAAGCGAATTTGAAACGATAGTGTCACCTTTACCTGAGAAAAGTAGTTTTACAGCAAAATTTCAAGTGTTGCCCAAAGCAGTTAATCCAACTTTTATAAATAATAAAACGACAGAACGAAAGCATTTAGCACACAATCATGAAACGGATTTAATATTACTAACCTCAGAGGACGGCAAGGTCCTTGAATTTGATATTGGCAACGTTGTCATTGAAGAGGATGGAAAATGGTACACACCAAGTTATAAAGATGATTTCTTAAAAGGATGCATGCGTGATTATTTAATAGATAGTGACAAACTTGTTGAAAAAGACTTTAATAAAAGCGAATTGATTTATAAATATCATAACAATGAGATACGTTTATTTTTGATAAATAGTTTACGAGAGGTTGCCGATGTCCACCTTTGCCTTTAAAATTAGTATGATAATAATGTAGAAAATGAAGTGAAAACAAATTTAAAAATTAAATGGGGCCAAATATGATTATTGTTTATATTGTGCTGTTGTTAATTCTTGTATACGTAAATTATCGATTTGTGAATCGATTGCTATCTGAAAATAGAATATATGTTGTTCGTTTGATAGCAACAATTACTACTGTTATAAGCTTTATCCTAGTATACGCATTAATTCGCGAACTCATGCCTTTTGTTGTGCGAGCAATGGATTTAATGTATCACCAGTAAATTAAGTGAGTAGGTAAAATGAACTATTCAATCGATTCTATAATTAAAAATCAAAGTAAAGTAAAGTAACCAAATATTGAAGAGGTGTACAAATGAAAATATATAGTCAAGGTGACCAAGCCATTGTAGTCGCAATTGAAAAAGAAGTATCTAAAAGTTTAACCGAAGATTTATTAACACTTCGCTCATATTTAATTGAACAAAATTATCCATTTATTATAGAAATTGTGCCATCAGAATCAGACATGATGATTGTCTATGACGCAAGGGATATGATTAAACACCATAATATACAATCACCTTTTTTATACATGAAAGCACTAATAGAATCGATTCATTTAAACATAAAACATGATTTTAACCAGCAAGATTTGATTGAAATACCAATTGTTTATGGTTCGAAATATGGTCCAGATTTAGAATCACTTTTAAAACATTACAAAATCAAGCTAGAAACATTTATTGAATTACATTCTAAGGCGCAATATTTTGTTTCGATGATGGGATATTCACCTGGGTTTCCTTATTTAACTGGATTAAATAAGAAATTGTATATTAATCACACGAGTAAACAGAAAAAATTCATTCCGGCTGGTTCTGTAGTACTTGAAGGGAAAAAATGCGGTATTGTAACTACGGATACAATTAATGATTGGTTAGTTATTGGTTATACACCATTATCACTTTTTAATCCGAAAGAATCAGATTTCGCACGCTTAAAGTTAGGCGATAATATTAAATTTAGACCTATCAATGAAAATGAATTAGAAGTAGGAGCGTTTAAAGATGTCAATCATAATTGAAAAAAGTGGCTTATTCAGTAGCTTTCAGGACTTTGGTAGAAGGGGATATGAACATGATGGTGTAATTCCATGTGGTGCACTTGATACTTTAGCACATGAAATTGCTAATCGATTAGTTGCAAATGACAAGAATGAAGCAACTTTGGAAATGACTAATAAAATGGCGACGATTCATTTTACAGAACCTACACTGATTGCATTAGCAGGAGGTAATGTAAAAGCTTACACTGAGCATATGACTATATCTCCATATAAATTGTATTTGTTAGATAAAGGCGATGTTTTAAAGTTTAGAGAAACAAGTTATACATCGCGAGTGTATTTAGCTGTGGGAGGTGGATTTGAATTAGATGCATGGTTAGGATCTAATTCAACCGACTTTAATGTAAAAATAGGTGGGTTTAAAGGAAGAACATTACAAGATGGCGATGAAATAAAGCTTAAGAGAGATTATACAGCTCGTCATCATAAGTTATTTGAAAACCTTGCTCACACGAAACAAACAGATTGGGGTATTGATGGATACGCCTTGTCATTTAATTATATGTCTGATGTATTTCATGTCGTTAAAAATAAAGGTACTGAAGATTTTAAAGAAGATGCCATTCAAAGATTTGTGAAACATGATTATAAAGTAACGAGCAAAGCAAATCGCATGGGGATGATGCTTGAAGGTGAAAAAATCAAAGCTTTTTATGAAGATATGCCACCATATCAGACTGTCAAAAAAGGAACGATACAAATTAAGCGTGATGGCACACCTATTATCTTATTAAATGATCATTATACGTTAGGTAGCTACCCGCAAATCGGTACAATCGCAAGTTATCATTTAACGAAATTAGCACAAAAACCGCAAGGATCACGTTTGAAATTTCAATTTATAGATATTTTAACGGCTGAAAAGAACCTCGTTAAGTATAGTAACTGGTTAAACCAATTATTCCATGGAATAGAATATAGAATGCAATTAGAAATGATGAAATAATATTTGGTACGTAGCTCATACTCGAGTCCGATGCAAATAATTTCCTCCTAATGTATAATGAAATAATACTGTGTTTTATCTGCGAAATGTATCATATATTAATTCGTTTCACAGTAAAATGAAAAGATAAAGTGTGTTTTTACTTGAATTTTGACTAAAATTACTCTATATTTATTAATTGAGCTATGCTTATTATTACAATTTGATTACAAATTTTAAATTTGTTAATTGAATGATAATATTAAATAAAGAGACTTACACAAGCAAATATGAGTTGTAGCCCAAAATACTTGTTAAATCAAAGTTGAAAGCTACAAATAATGAAAATTATAAACTTGAATCTGAAAGTAATTACTATAATTATGACAATGTTAACTTTTAAACGCACTTATTAATTAACTACATAATGTTAATATCTAATTTATTCAAGTACTTTCGCAAGATTTATTATCTAAATAACGGGGGAAAGAATCATGAGTTCACAAAAAAAGAAAATTAGTCTTTTTGCGTTCTTCTTATTAACCGTAATAACGATTACCTTGAAGACGTATTTTTCTTATTATGTTGATTTTTCTTTAGGTGTTAAAGGTTTAGTACAAAACTTAATATTATTGATGAATCCTTATAGTTTAGTAGCACTGGTTTTAAGTGTGTTCCTATTCTTTAAAGGCAAAAAAGCATTTTGGTTCATGTTCATAGGCGGCTTCTTATTGACGTTCCTATTATATGCCAATGTTGTGTACTTTAGATTCTTCTCGGATTTTTTAACGTTTAGTACTTTAAACCAAGTAGGTAACGTAGAATCTATGGGTGGTGCGGTTAGTGCATCATTCAAATGGTATGACTTTGTTTATTTCATTGATACGTTAGTTTACTTATTCATTTTAATATTTAAAACAAAATGGTTAGACACAAAAGCATTTAGTAAGAAATTTGTTCCTGTCGTAATGGCGGCTTCAGTAGCATTATTCTTCTTAAACTTAGCTTTTGCTGAAACTGACAGACCAGAATTATTAACACGTACATTTGACCATAAATATTTAGTGAAATATTTAGGACCTTATAACTTTACAGTTTACGATGGTGTTAAAACAATCGAAAATAATCAACAAAAAGCGTTAGCATCTGAAGATGACTTAACAAAAGTATTAAATTATACGAAACAACGTCAAACAGAGCCTAACCCAGAATATTATGGGGTGGCAAAGAAGAAAAATATTATTAAGATTCATTTAGAAAGTTTCCAAACCTTCTTAATTAATAAAAAGGTTAATGGTAAAGAAGTAACACCGTTTTTAAACAAATTATCAAGTGGGAAAGAGCAATTCACATACTTCCCTAACTTTTTCCATCAAACAGGTCAAGGTAAAACATCTGACTCTGAATTTACAATGGATAACAGTTTATACGGTTTACCGCAAGGTTCTGCCTTTTCATTAAAAGGAGATAATACGTATCAGTCATTACCAGCAATTTTAGATCAAAAGCAAGGCTACAAATCTGATGTCATGCACGGTGACTATAAAACATTCTGGAACAGAGACCAAGTATATAAACACTTTGGTATCGATAAATTCTATGATGCAACATACTATGACATGTCAGATAAAAACGTTGTAAACTTAGGCTTGAAAGACAAAATTTTCTTTAAAGATTCTGCTAATTATCAAGCTAAGATGAAATCACCATTCTATTCTCATTTAATTACATTGACTAACCACTATCCATTCACATTAGATGAAAAGGATGCAACTATTGAGAAGTCAAACACAGGTGATGCAACAGTTGATGGTTATATTCAAACAGCACGTTATTTAGACGAAGCATTAGAAGAATATATTAATGACTTGAAGAAAAAAGGATTATATGACAATTCAGTGATTATGATTTATGGTGACCACTATGGTATCTCTGAAAACCATAACAATGCCATGGAAAAACTATTAGGTGAAAAAATCACACCAGCTAAATTTACAGATTTAAACAGAACTGGTTTCTGGATTAAAATCCCTGGTAAATCTGGTGGTATCAATAATGAATATGCTGGTCAAGTCGATGTAATGCCAACAATTTTACATTTGGCTGGTATAGATACGAAGAACTATTTAATGTTCGGTACTGATTTATTCTCTAAAGGTCATAATCAAGTAGTTCCATTCAGAAATGGTGACTTTATAACAAAAGATTATAAATATGTTAATGGTAAGATTTATTCTAATAAAAATAATGAACTCATAACTACTCAACCAGCTGATTTCGAAAAGAATAAAAAGCAAGTTGAAAAGGATCTCGAAATGAGTGACAACGTGCTTAATGGTGATTTGTTTAGATTCTACAAAAATCCAGACTTCAAAAAGGTAAATCCTTCGAAGTATAAATATGAAACAGGACCTAAAGCAAACTCTAAAAAATAATATTTAAACACGAACTCGGATTGATAAAATATCAATCCGGGTTTTTATTATGTTCTTTTATATTATTTTTTAAATTATATGTGTTGATAAAAAGGTATATTATAAAGATCATTAGCATAGTCATCAAAGCCTTATCAAGTTTTATTTATAGTTGAAGCAACAAAATATTAAATTATGACACTTAACGGTATCGATTTCTTTTGATTTCAAAAAGGTGTATAATGTATAGAACTGATTTAAGTACGTAGAGATTTCAACAGAAGAAGGAAGATGGGTATGGAAGCATATAAAATTGAACATTTAAATAAATCTTATGCCGATAAGACTATATTCGATAACCTAGATTTATCAATTTCAGAAGGTGAAAAAATAGGTTTGGTAGGCATAAATGGTACAGGGAAAAGTACGTTGTTAAAAGTAATTGGTGGTATTGATGATGATTTTACAGCCAATGTTATGCATCCAAATCAATATCGAATTCGATATTCGTCTCAGAAACAGGACCTTAATGAAGATATGACAGTTTTTGATGCAGTATTAAGTTCTGATACAACAACTTTACGTATCATCAAGCAATATGAGCAGGCAGTACAAGCTTATGCGGATGATCAAAGTGATAAATTGTTCAAGCGAATGATGGATGCGCAAGATGCTATGGATCAACATGATGCTTGGGACTATAACGCTGAAATTAAAACAATCCTCTCAAAACTAGGTATACATGATACTACTAAATACATTAAAGAATTATCCGGCGGACAACAAAAACGTGTTGTACTTGCTAAAACATTAATAGAACAACCAGATTTATTGTTATTAGATGAACCTACGAACCATTTAGACTTCGAATCAATCAGCTGGTTGATCAATTATGTGAAGCAATATCCTCATACAGTTTTATTCGTAACCCATGATCGATATTTTTTAAATGAAGTTTCCACTAGAATTATTGAACTAAACAGAGGTAAGTTAGCGTCATATCCTGGTAACTATGAATCTTATATTGAAATGCGCGCTGAAAGAGAAGTAACACTTCAAAAGCAACAACAAAAACAACGAGCTTTATATAAGGAAGAACTTGCTTGGATGAGGGCTGGCGCTAAGGCTCGTACTACAAAGCAACAAGCTAGAATTAATCGATTTAATGACCTAGAAAATGAAGTTAACCAGCAATATAAAGACGATAAAGGTGAATTGAATCTTGCTTATTCAAGATTAGGTAAGCAAGTGTTCGAATTAGAAGACTTATCAAAGGCTATTAATGATAAAGTATTATTTGAACATCTGACGGAAATTATTCAAAAAGGTGAGCGTATTGGTGTTGTTGGGCCAAATGGAGCTGGTAAAACAACACTCTTAAATATTTTGAGTGGAGAAGACCAACAATTCGAAGGTAAATTGAAGACTGGGCAGACGGTTAAAGTAGCTTATTTTAAGCAAACAGATGAGACCCTGGATAGAGATATTCGTATGATTGATTATTTAAGAGAAGAAAGTGAGATCGCAAAAGAAAAAGATGGAACCTCGGTATCTATTACACAACTTCTTGAACGATTTTTATTTCCAAGTGCAACTCATGGTAAAAAAGTTTATAAATTATCTGGAGGAGAGCAAAAGCGTTTGTATTTATTACGTTTACTCGTACACCAGCCAAATGTTCTGTTGTTAGATGAACCGACAAATGATTTAGATACTGAGACTTTAACAATACTTGAAGATTATATTCATACTTTCGGTGGTACAGTGATTACCGTAAGCCATGATCGTTACTTCTTAAATAAAGTTGCACAGTCATATTGGTTTATTCATGATGGTCAGATGGAAAAGATTATCGGAACTTTTGAAGATTATGAAAGTTATAAAAAATCATTAGATAAAAATAAATCCACATTGAAGCAACAATCTAAATCTTCTACAACTGTACGTAAGAAAAATGGTTTATCATATAAAGAAAAATTAGAATATGAACAATTGATGAAACGCATAGAACAAGCGGAAGTAAGAATGGAAGAAATTGATGTGCTCATGATTGAGGCAAGTGCAGATTATGGGAAAATTAAAGAATTAAACGAAGAAAAAGAACAACTTGAAATTCAATATGATTTAGACATCACAAGATGGAGTGAGTTAGAAGAAATTAAAGAACAACAATAAGGGGTCAATTTATGATGCAACAAACATTATCGCATTACTTTGGGTATGAAACGTTTCGACCAGGACAAGAAGAAATTATTAGCAAAGTATTAGACCATCGTAATGTGCTTGGTGTCTTACCAACTGGTGGAGGTAAGTCTATATGCTATCAAGTACCAGGTTTATTGTTAGGTGGTACAACAATTGTAATAAGTCCACTTATATCATTAATGAAAGATCAAGTGGATCAATTAAAAGCGATGGGAATTCAAGCTGCTTTTTTAAATAGTAGTTTGACTCAAAAAGAGCAACAACGTATTGAAAAAGCATTATCAAATGGAGAAATTCAATTTTTGTATGTTGCACCAGAACGATTTGAAAACCGATATTTTTTAAATATGCTTCAGCGTATAAAGATTCATTTAGTCGCGTTTGATGAAGCGCATTGTATATCTAAATGGGGACATGATTTCAGACCGAGTTATCAAAACGTCATTTCTAAAGTATTTACATTACCTCAAGATTTTACAATAATAGCGTTGACAGCAACTGCCACGGTTGAAGTACAGCAAGATATTAGAGAAAAGTTAAATATCGCTCAAACTGATCAAATTAAAACGAGTACTAAGCGTAGAAATTTAATTTTTAAAGTAAATCCTACTTATCAACGTCAAAAATTTATATTAGATTATATTAAAACACACGATGAAGATGCAGGTATTATTTATTGTTCTACACGTAAGCAAGTTGAAGAGCTTCAAGAAGCCTTAGAAAGCCAGAAAATTGAAAGTGTTATATATCATGCAGGTTTGAGCAATAAAGAAAGAGAAGAAGCGCAGAATGATTTCTTATTTGATCGTGTTAAAGTAGTTGTTGCTACAAATGCTTTTGGTATGGGTATTGATAAATCTAATGTACGTTTTGTTATACATTATAATATGCCTGGAGATTTAGAATCTTATTATCAAGAAGCGGGACGTGCAGGTCGTGACGGATTGAAGAGTGAATGTATTTTGTTATTTAGCGAACGCGATATCAATTTACACGAGTATTTTATAACAGTCTCACAAGCTGATGATGACTATAAAGATAAAATGGGCGAAAAGTTAACTAAAATGATTCAATATACAAAAACAAAAAAATGTTTAGAAGCAACAATTGTCCATTATTTTGAACCGAATGAAAAATTGGAAGAATGTGAACAATGTAGTAATTGTGTTCAACAAGATAAATCATATAATATGACACAAGAAGCTAAGATGATTATTAGTTGCATCGCTCGTATGAAACAACAAGAGAGTTATAGTGTTATCATTCAAGTGTTAAGAGGAGAGTCAACAGATTATATTAAGTATAAAGGTTATGACCAAATTTCAACCCATGGTTTAATGAAAGGTTACACAACATCAGAATTAAGTCACTTAATAGATGAATTAAGATTCAAAGGGTTCTTAAATGAAAATGATGAAATATTAATGTGTGATACTTCAATTAAAAAATTACTCAGTAATGAAGTAGAAGTATTCACAACACCATTTAAGCAAAAAGCGACTGAAAAAGTATTTATAAATACGGTTGAAGGGGTTGACCGAGCATTATTCAGTCAGTTGGTAGAAGTTCGTAAAAAGTTAAGTGACAAATTAACAATAGCACCTGTAAGTATATTTTCTGATTACACGTTAGAAGAATTTGCTAAACGTAAGCCTGCTTCGAAACAAGATATGATTAATATTGATGGCGTAGGTAGTTACAAATTAAAACATTATTGTCCAGCATTTTTAGAAACGATTCAAAATTATAAAGCCAAAGTATAGTGAAGGCACCTAGTAAACATTACTTGTTTTACTGGGTGTTTTTTGAATTCAAAGTAAAATAACACTATTTCTTAACTGGAGATTACCTATTATTCATTATTTTGTTAAAAAAGTTCAAGGATAAATCATTTAAATTTGAAAATTGTAATAAACGTGGTTAAATAGGGAATACATACATATAATCTCGGTTTTATGCTATGAGAAAAAAAGAGGTGGCAAAGTGATTAAGTTTAAAAATGTAACTAAGCGTTATGGCAAACATGTTGCTGTCGATAACATTAGTTTCAATATTAATGAGGGTGAATTTTTTGTACTAATTGGACCTTCAGGTTGTGGAAAAACTACGACCTTAAAAATGATTAATCGACTCATTCACTTAAGTGAAGGTTATATTTATTTTAAAGATAAACCAATAAGTGATTATCCAGTATACGAAATGCGTTGGGATATTGGATACGTATTGCAGCAGATTGCATTATTCCCACATATGACAATCAAAGAAAATATAGCACAAGTGCCACAAATGAAAAAGTGGAAAGAAAAAGATATAGATAAAAGAGTAGATGAATTACTTGAAATGGTTGGATTAGAACCTGAAAAATATAAAAACAGAAAACCTGATGAATTGTCAGGGGGACAACGACAACGTGTAGGAGTTATACGTGCGTTAGCAGCTGATCCACCAGTTATTTTAATGGATGAACCGTTTAGTGCATTAGACCCAATCAGCCGAGAAAAACTTCAAGATGATTTAATTGAATTACAAACTAAAATTAAGAAGACAATCATATTTGTTACACATGATATTCAAGAGGCGATGAAACTTGGTGATAAGATTTGTCTTTTGAATGAAGGTCATATTGAACAAATTGATACACCAGAAGGATTTAAAAATAATCCTCAAAGTGAATTTGTTAAACAATTTATGGGTAGTCATTTAGAAGATGATGCGCCATGTGTTGAAGAGAACGCAATTATCCGTGACTTGGGTATAATGAAACCAATCGATGAGGTTACATCTATGAGTGCTTATCCAATTGTTTATGACAATCAACAAATTGAAGTATTGTATCAACATTTATCAGAGAGCGAGCGTGTCATTGTCATGCAAGAAGATAGCGTAGGTCAATATGTTATTGATAGGAAAGATATCTTCAAATATTTGTCCCAGAAAAAGGAGGTAGCTCAACATGATTAACTTTTTCGACATATTGAGTGAACGTAAGGGGCAACTATTTTCGACAATGATAGAACATATTCAAATATCATTTATCGCATTATTGATTGCAACTGCTATTGCGGTACCATTAGGTATTTTATTGACGAAGACTAAAACGATATCTGAAATCGTAATGAATATTGCGGCAATTCTTCAAACCATACCATCGTTGGCATTATTAGGTTTAATGATTCCTTTATTTGGTATCGGTCGTGTGCCAGCAATTATTGCACTTGTAGTGTATGCGTTGTTACCAATTTTAAGGAATACGTATACTGGAATTAAAGAAGTTGATCCATCACTCATTGAAGCGGCTAAAGGTATAGGTATGAAACCATTTAGACGTTTAACTAAAGTTGAACTTCCGATAGCAATGCCTGTTATAATGGCTGGTGTAAGAACGGCTATGGTATTAATTATAGGTACAGCAACACTAGCAGCATTAATTGGTGCAGGCGGACTAGGTGATTTAATTTTATTAGGTATAGACCGTAACAATGCATCATTGATATTATTAGGTGCAATTCCAGCAGCCTTATTGGCAATTATATTTGATTTAATTTTAAGATTTATGGCTAAATTGTCATATAAAAAGTTATTGATAACGTTAGGTGTTATAGTGATGATTATTATACTGGCCATCGCTATTCCTATGTTTGCACAAAAAGGTGATAAAATTACGTTAGCTGGAAAGCTTGGCTCCGAGCCTTCGATTATTACAAATATGTATAAAATTTTAATAGAAGAAGAGACCAAAAATACTGTAGAAGTGAAAGATGGTATGGGCAAAACAGCATTTTTATTTAATGCTTTAAAATCTGACGATATAGATGGGTATTTAGAGTTTACTGGAACAGTTTTAGGTGAATTAACAAAAGAACCATTGAAGTCAAAAGAAGAGAAAAAAGTATATGATCAAGCTAAGCAAAGTCTTGAAAAGAAATATCAAATGACGATGTTAAAACCAATGAAATATAACAATACGTATGCTTTAGCTGTAAAACGTGATTTTGCTAAACAACATAATATACGTACAATTGGTGATTTAAATAAGGTTAAAGATCAACTTAAACCAGGATTTACATTGGAATTTAATGATCGTCCAGATGGTTACAAAGCTGTTCAAAAGGCTTATAATTTAAATTTAGATAACATACGTACAATGGAACCTAAGTTGAGATATCAAGCGATCAATAAAGGTAATATTAATTTAATAGATGCATATTCAACTGACGCTGAATTAAAACAATATGATATGGTTGTGTTAAAAGATGATAAGCACGTATTTCCACCATATCAAGGAGCGCCATTATTTAAAGAAAGCTTTTTAAAGAAACATCCAGAAATTAAGAAACCGTTAAACAAACTAGCAAACAAAATATCTGATGAAGATATGCAAATGATGAACTATAAAGTAACAGTTAAAAATGAAGACCCATATACAGTTGCGAAAGATTATTTAAAAGCAAAAGGGTTAATCAAATAACGACCAACGCCACATAAGATGAGGGGCACGCCATTATATCTTATGTGGCGTTGCTATATTTAAATACATGCATATGTTCAATTTAAGCATGCAATAATTATTATAAAATATGACATGTCAAATACTATGTAAGCTAGTAATATGTGAAAATAGTAGCATTGCATTTTAGAAACATAGAGCGATATAATGAATATAAGTTTTTTAAAATTTCAGTTAATTCTAAGGAGGTTGTTTTTATTATGAAAGAACAACTTAATCAACTATCAGCATATCAGCCTGGTTTATCTCCAAGGGCATTGAAAGAAAAGTATGGCATTGAAGGAGATTTATATAAACTTGCATCAAATGAAAACTTGTATGGACCATCGCCTAAAGTTAAAGAAGCGATATCAGCACACTTAGATGAGTTATATTATTATCCTGAAACAGGATCACCGACATTAAAAGCGGCGATTAGTAAACATTTAAATGTAGATCAATCACGCATTTTATTTGGTGCGGGATTAGATGAAGTTATATTAATGATTTCTAGAGCAGTATTAACGCCAGGGGATACTATTGTTACAAGTGAAGCGACATTCGGTCAATATTATCACAATGCGATTGTTGAATCAGCTAATGTGATACAGGTACCTTTAAAAGATGGTGGCTTCGACTTAGAAGGTATTTTAAAAGAAGTTAATGATGATACGTCATTGGTATGGTTATGTAATCCAAATAATCCTACAGGTACGTATTTTAATCATGAGAGCTTAGATTCGTTTTTATCTCAAGTACCATCACATGTTCCGGTACTCATAGATGAAGCTTATTTTGAATTTGTGACAGCAGAGGACTACCCGGATACACTTGCTTTGCAACAAAAATATGACAATGCATTCTTATTACGTACATTTTCAAAGGCGTATGGATTAGCGGGTTTACGTGTAGGATATGTGGTAGCAAGTGAACATGCGATTGAAAAATGGAACATCATTAGACCACCATTTAATGTGACACGTATATCTGAATACGCAGCAGTTGCAGCACTTGAAGATCAACAATATTTAAAAGAGGTAACACATAAAAATAGTGTTGAACGCGAAAGATTTTATCAATTACCTCAAAGTGAGCATTTCTTACCAAGTCAAACGAATTTTATATTTGTAAAAACAAAGCGGGTAAATGAACTTTATGAAGCACTTTTAAATGTAGGGTGTATTACGCGACCATTTCCAACTGGTGTTAGAATTACAATTGGTTTTAAAGAACAAAATGATAAAATGTTAGAAGTTTTATCAAACTTTAAATACGAATAGAAAAGGGCACCACATGGTATGAATATGTGCCAAAATGCGGTGTGAATGATGAGGTGAGAGCATTCAGTGTAAAAAGCAACAATAGATGATATTGTTTTGTATCAATTGCTTTTTTGCTATACTGAATTAATACTGATATTTTGAGGAGAAGATTAAAATGACCCGTAAATCAATCGCGATTGATATGGATGAAGTATTGGCAGATACATTAGGAGAAATCATTGATGCTGTCAATTTTAGAGCGGATTTAGGTATTAAAATGGAAGCTTTGAATGGTCAAAAACTTAAACATGTTATTCCTGAACATGATGGATTAATTACAGAAGTATTGAGAGAACCAGGCTTCTTCAGACATCTTAAAGTGATGCCGCATGCACAAGAAGTTGTGAAAAAATTAACTGAACATTATGATGTATATATTGCTACAGCAGCAATGGATGTACCAACATCATTTAGTGATAAATATGAATGGTTACTAGAGTTCTTTCCATTTTTAGATCCACAGCATTTTGTTTTTTGTGGTAGAAAAAACATCGTTAAAGCTGATTATTTAATAGATGACAATCCTAGACAGCTTGAAATTTTTACTGGTACACCGATTATGTTTACAGCAGTGCATAATATTAATGATGATCGATTTGAACGCGTAAATAGCTGGAAAGATGTAGAACAGTATTTTTTAGATAATATTGAGAAAGAAAAATAAATCACTTGAACCATTTTATGTAGCAAATAAAATGCATATACTGGGGCCCCAACACAGAGAATTTCGAAAAGAAATT
>NZ_KV830987.1:3320-3539 GCF_001836945.1 Staphylococcus sp. HMSC062H10 | reverse complement strand
AGATAGCGACTCAGACTCAGATAGCGATTCAGATGCAGGAAAACATACACCTGTGAAACCAATGAGTGCTACTAAAGACCATCACAAAAAAGCGAAAGCATTACCAGAAACAGGTAGTGAAAATAACGGCTCAAATAACGCAACGTTATTTGGCGGATTATTCGCAGCATTAGGTTCATTATTGCTATTCGGTCGTCGCAAAAAACAAAACAAATAATA